>NZ_JUMS01000015.1:0-63306 GCF_001059415.1 Enterobacter sp. 940_PEND | reverse complement strand
GACCCCATCATTATGAGTGATGTGCTCTAACCAACTGAGCTACGTAGCCATCTTTTTTCGCGTTACCTTATCGGCGTTGCGGGGCGCATTATGCGTATAGACCCTTGCAGCGTCAACACCTTTTTCAACGAAAATAGCCGGAATGTGACTGTTTGGTTAGGTTGCGAACAGCGTGACCGAATATTCGGCAATTATTGGTTATTAATCAGATTTAGGCGGTGAAATGTGAGGCAAAAAAATCAGGCCCCTGAGGGGCCTGATTGCGATCTGAGTGATTATTTGTAGGCTGACTGGTGAACGCCTACCGCGCGTCCTGACGGATCGTTCATGGATTTGAAAGATTCATCCCATTCAATCGCTTTGGCAGAAGAGCAGGCGACGGACGGGCCACCCGGTACGCACTCCGCGGCGCTCGGTACCGGGAACAGCTCTTCAAAAATTTCACGATACAGATAGGCCTCTTTCGAGCCCGGCGTGTTGTACGGGAAGCGGAAGCTCGCGGTTTCCAGCTGTTGGTCAGAAACCTGTTTCGCCGCGACCTCTTTCAGGGTGTCGATCCAGCTATAGCCTACGCCATCAGAGAACTGCTCTTTCTGACGCCATGCCACGCTCGCCGGCAGGTAGGATTCAAAACATTCGCGCAGGATATGTTTTTCCATTTTGCCGTTGCCGCACATCTTGTCCTGCGGGTTGATGCGCATCGCCACGTCGAGGAATTTCTTATCCAGGAACGGCACGCGCGCTTCCACGCCCCAGGCCGACATCGCTTTGTTGGCACGCGCACAGTCGAACATGTGCAGCGCCTGCAGCTTGCGCACGGTCTCTTCGTGCAGCTCTTTGGCGTTTGGCGCCTTGTGGAAGTACAGGTAGCCGCCAAACACTTCGTCAGACCCTTCACCGGAGAGCACCATCTTGATGCCCATCGCTTTGATCTTACGCGACATCAGGTACATCGGCGTTGAGGCGCGGATAGTGGTTACGTCATAGGTTTCAATGTGATAGATCACATCGCGGATCGCATCCAGACCTTCCTGCACGGTGAAGTGAATCTCATGGTGCACGGTGCCGAGGTGGTTCGCCACTTCCTGCGCGGCTTTCAGGTCAGGTGCGCCTTCCAGGCCAACGGCAAAAGAGTGCAGCTGTGGCCACCAGGCTTCTGAGCGCTCCTGATCTTCCACGCGACGGGCCGCGAATTTCTTGGTGATCGCGGAGATCACGGAGGAGTCCAGACCGCCGGAGAGCAGCACGCCGTACGGCACGTCGGACATCAGGTGGCTTTTCACGGAATCTTCCAGGGCCTGACGCAGCTCGGCTTTGTCCGTGACGTTGTCTTTCACCGCATCATAGTCGAACCAGTCGCGCTGGTAATAGGAGCGGATCTCGCCGTCTTTGCTCCACAGATAGCTGCCCGCCGGGAACTCTTTAATGGTGCGGCATACCGGCACCAGGGCTTTCATTTCAGAGGCGACGTAGAAGTTGCCGTGCTCATCGTGGCCCATATACAGCGGGATAATGCCGATATGGTCACGGCCAATGAGGTAAGCGTCTTTTTCGCTGTCGTACAGGGCGAAGGCAAACATACCCTGCAGGTCGTCCAGGAACTCGGGCCCTTTCTCCTGATACAGCGCCAGGATCACTTCACAGTCAGAACCGGTCTGGAACGCGTAGCGGTCGCCGTATTCGGCGCGCAGCGCCTGGTGGTTGTAGATTTCACCGTTGACAGCCAGCGCGTGCGTTTTTTTCTCGTTATACAGCGGCTGTGCACCGGCGTTGACGTCAACAATAGACAGACGTTCGTGAGCCAGAATCGCTTTGTCACTGGCGTAAACGCCTGACCAGTCCGGACCGCGGTGGCGCATCAGGCGGGACAGTTCGAGTGCCTTTTTACGCAGTTCGCCCGCGTCAGTTTTAATATCCAGTACGCCAAAAATTGAACACATAACCTTCTCCGTTAACCCTGTTGCTTTGTAATGTTGCTTGCTTATGAAAATGCCGCAAAGGGGCAGGGCGCGCAAGCGTTTTACGGGTGAAAACGGAAATAGTGCAATAGTCATTGCGGAATAGTGAAAAAAGAGTACGTCATGGATTCTTTTATTGATGATTGTGCAATAAAACGTGTTTTTTGTTAGATGGTGTTCTATTTGTGTAGGCTATAAATGAAAAACCACGCCCTGTGGCGTGGTGCGGTATCAGATGATGTCGATTTCATCGACGGAGGGGTAAATCCAGCTTGGCCGGAACGGCATCGAATCAATGTCATCAAGTTGAGAGACGCCGGAGAGGACCAGAATCGTCTCCAGACCCGCCTGAAATCCGGCCAGAATATCGGTGCGCAGGTTGTCGCCGACAATAACGGTTTCTTCAGAGTGGGCCTGCATCTTGTTGAGCGCGGCACGAATGATCCACGGGCTCGGTTTACCGACCACAAACGGCTGACGACCTGAGATTTTTTCGATACCGGCGCACAGCGCGCCGCAGGCCGGATAAAAACCACGGCCGTGCGTATCCGGGTTGGTAGCGATAAAGCGCGCGCCGCTGGCGACAAAGTATGCTGCCTTATGCATCATCTCCCAGTTAAAGGAGCGCGTTTCGCCGACAATCACAAAGTCCGGGTTCACGTCAGTGATGGTAAAGCCAGCTTTGTACAGCTCGTGTATCAGTGCACCTTCACCCACCACGTAGGCTTTTTTCCCTTCCTGACGCTTAAGAAAATCCGCCGTGGCCATTGCCGAGGTATAAAACACGCTGTCCGGAACGTCGACGCCCGCCGTGGCAAAGCGGTTAGCCAGATCCTGACCGGTTTGGGAAGGGTAGTTCGTGAGCAGAACCAGAGGCATTCCTTTGTCGATGATGCGGTGAAGAAACTCCGCAGCACCCGGCACGGCAACGTTGTCGTGCATCAGCACGCCGTCGATATCACAAATTACATTCTTAATGGTCATGGACAGTCCGACATCAAAAAAAGAAGGCGTTACTATAAGGTCCGATCAACTTTCCAGCAAATGCTGCAGCAGAATTCCGTTGAGCATGGCGCGTTTGACCAGCGCGAACGCGCCGATCGCCGAGCGATGGTCAAGCTTTGAACGAACCACCGGGAGGTTCTGGCGGAATGCTTTCAGCGCCTGGGTGTTAATACAGCCTTCAATGGCGGGGAGCAGCACCTTTTCCGCCTCCACAATTTCACCGGCGATCACCACTTTTTGTGGGTTAAACAGGTTAATGGCGATGGCGATGGTTTTCCCCAGATGACGGCCTACCTGCTCGATCACTTCGCAGGCCAGCGCGTCACCCTTATTGGCGGCTTTGCAGATGGTGCCAATTTTGCAATCGTCCAGCGTGACGCGGCTTTGGTAACCCTGTTCGAGGAGATGGCGAACGCGCTGCTCGATGGCCGTGTTGGCGGCAATCGTTTCAAGACAGCCGAAGTTGCCGCAGTGGCAGCGCTCCCCGAGGGGCTCAACCTGAATGTGGCCAATCTCGCCGACGTTACCGTTGCGACCAATAAAAATACGGCCGTTAGAGATAATACCGGCGCCCGTTCCGCGGTGAACGCGCACCAGAATAGAGTCTTCGCAGTCCTGGCTCGCACCAAAGTAGTGCTCTGCCAGCGCCAGCGAGCGAATGTCGTGGCCCACAAAGCAGGTCACTTTAAAACGCTTTTCCAGCGCGTCGACCAGCCCCCAGTTTTCAACCTGAATGTGCGGCATATAGCGGATCACGCCGCTTTCCGGGTCGACCAGGCCGGGCAGAATCACGGAGATGGCGATGAGTTCGCGGATCTTGCGCTGACAGCTTTCAATAAACTGCGCGATGGTATTCAGCAGCGCATGCTCCAGCGTCTCCTGGGTGCGCTCCGGAAGAGGGTAGTGCTCTTCCGCAATGGCTTTACTGCTCAGATCGTACAGCGTGAGCGTGGTGTCATGACGGCCCAGACGGACGCCAATGGCCTGAAAATTGCGGGTTTCGGTGATAATGGAGATGGCGCGGCGGCCCCCGGTGGAGGCCTGCTGATCGACTTCTTTGATCAGACCGCGCTCAATGAGCTGGCGGGTAATTTTTGTCACGCTGGCGGGAGCAAGCTGGCTTTGTTCGGCTATCTGAATTCGCGAGATTGGTCCGTGCTGGTCAATCAGGCGGTATACCGCCGCACTGTTAAGTTGTTTAACGAGATCGACATTACCGATTTGAGCTTGTCCGCCAGGTGTCATACTTTTACTTACTCAGTGACGACCTCGTTACCATTAACGATGGTCTTAATAATTTTATAATCGTGTGTGAATGCCGTCAGGTTTGCAACCATACCTGGTGCAATTCCGCCAAGCTGTTTATCCACGCCCATTGCGCGAGCCGGATAAAGGGTTGCCATACGCAGGACTTCATCAAGCGCAATCCCGCAATGTTCAACCAGGTTACGCACCCCTTCAATCATGGTCAAAGAGGAACCGCTCAGCGTACCGTTTTCATCCACACACAGTCCATTGCGGTAGTATATTGTTTTACCGGCAAAAATGAACTGCTCAATATTTGCACCTGCCGGTGCGGTGGCATCCGTCACCAGACAAAGCTTGTCACCTTTCAGCCGCTTAGCGTTGCGGATGTTGGTGTAATCGACATGCATGCCGTCAGCAATAATGCCGCAGTAGACGTCTGGCTCATCCAGAATCGCCCCGACCAGACCCGGTTCACGGCCTGTGATATACGGCATGGCGTTGTATAGGTGCGTTGCGAAGGTAATCCCCGCGCGGAAACCGGCTTTCGCTTCTTTCAGCGTCGCGTTTGAGTGACCTGCTGAAACGATAATCCCGGCACCAGCCAGTTTGCTGATGACATCCGTACCCGTCATTTCAGGCGCCAGCGTCACTTTGACGATCACATCGGCGTTCGCACACATGTAGTCAACCAGCTCCGCATCAGGTTTACGCACGTAATTCGGGTTATGCGTTCCTTTCTTGACCATATTCAGCCATGGCCCTTCAAGGTGCAGACCCAGCGCCTGGTTAGGGTGTTTGGCCAGGTATTCGCGCATCACGCGGATACCCTGCTTCATGAGGTCATCACTGCTGGTGATGAGCGTTGGCAAATAGCTGGTGCAGCCCGATTTCTCGTTGGCTTTCTGCATGATCTCCAGCGTTTCGACCGTCACAGCATCCGCGGTGTCATTGAATTGCACACCGCCGCAGCCGTTGAGCTGTACGTCGATGAAACCGGGGGAGATTACTGCTCCATTGAGTGAGCGCTGTTCAATCTCCGGCGGCAGTTCTGCCAGCGGGCAAACACGTTCAATCAGGCCATCAGCGATAACAATCGCATGGTCATCCAGAATTTCATGGCCGGTATAAATCCGACCGTGGGTTAAAGCGTACATAACGACCCCCGGTTAAAAAAAGCGGCCGCCTCTTGGTAAAGAGGCGGTTATTCAATTACAGACCTTTGATGTTCTCAGCTTCTAACTCGTTGAAGTATTTCAGCGTTTTAACCTTCAGCTCCATCGTGGACGGTTCGTCACAGACGATGACTGATTTCGGATGCAGCTGCAGGCAGCTGATGGTCCACATATGGTTTACGTTGCCTTCAACGGCAGCCTGGAGCGCTTGCGCTTTCACACCGCCCAGCACCAGAATCATCACTTCTTCGGCATCCAGCAGGGTGCCTACGCCAACGGTCAGGGCGTATTTTGGAACCTGGTTAACATCGCCGTCAAAGAAGCGGGAGTTTGCCACGCGCGTGTCATGGGTCAGCGTTTTAATACGGGTGCGGGAAGCCAGAGATGACGCCGGTTCGTTAAATGCGATATGACCATCATTGCCCACGCCACCCATGAACAGGTGGATCTTACCGTAAGAACGGATTTTTTCTTCATACTGACGGCATTCTGCGTCAATATCAGGCGCGTTTCCATTCAGCAGGTTAATATTTTCAGATGGAATATCAACGTGATCAAAGAAATTGCGGTGCATAAAGCTATGGTAGCTTTCCGGGTGGTCTTTCGGTAAGCCAACGTATTCATCCATATTGAAGGTTACAACATGTTTGAAGCTAACCTGGCCTGCTTTATGCATCTCAACCAGCGCCTTATAGGCGGTCAGCGGCGTGCCGCCTGTCGGAAGTCCAAGAACGAAAGGACGATCGGCGGTCGGTTTAAAGGCGTTAATGCGGTTAACGATATGGCGAGCGGCCCATTTACCGACTTGTTCAGCAGTTGCCAGGGGAATCAGTCTCATTGTTCACCTCAAGAGTTAAAGTAGAAGAGTGGGCGGATGGCTATCGGAACCTGATACTTAAGCGTAACCTGGAAACTTTCAGGCCGGATCAATCCGTCTTGATTTTTTGAATGATAAAATAAGTTTTCGCTGTTAGCCAGTATAAGGGAGGGTAAATAACGATATTTGGTGACAAAAATCACAAAAAGTACGCGTTTAATTTGCGATACGAATTAATTTTTCACACACTCACAATGCCAGTGAAGCATCAACTGTATCTATAGTTCGTGACACAATAAAAAACAGAGCTGAGAACATGCCTTAAACGGGGTCTCATAGGGGGAAGAAAGTGAGTATTCTAGGTTATTTACAAAAGGTTGGCCGCGCGCTTATGGTGCCGGTCGCCACGCTGCCTGCCGCAGCCATCCTGATGGGTGTCGGCTACTGGATCGACCCCAACGGCTGGGGTAATACCAGCGCGCTGGCGGCGTTCTTTATCAAGTCAGGTTCCGCCATTATCGACAACATGTCCGTGTTGTTCGCGATTGGTGTGGCTTACGGTATGTCCAAAGACAAAGACGGTGCCGCTGCGCTGACCGGTTTTGTCGGTTTCCTCGTGTTAACCACCCTCTGCTCGCCTGCAGCGGTGGCCATGATCCAAAAAATTCCGGCGGACCAGGTTCCGGCGGCGTTCGGTAAGATCAGCAACCAGTTTGTCGGCATCCTTGTGGGTATCATCTCCGCCGAACTGTATAACCGCTTCAGCAGCGTAGAGCTGCCGAAAGCGCTCTCCTTCTTTAGCGGTCGCCGCCTGGTTCCTATCCTGACCTCGTTTGTGATGATCGTTGTCGCGTTCATCATGATGTACGTCTGGCCGATGATCTTCGACGGCCTGGTGAACTTCGGTGAGCACATCCAGAAACTGGGTTCTGTCGGTGCGGGCGTGTACGCGTTCTTCAACCGTCTGCTGATCCCGGTCGGTCTGCACCACGCGCTGAACTCCGTATTCTGGTTCGACGTTGCCGGTATTAACGATATCCCTAACTTCCTGGGTGGCGCACAGTCCATCGAAGCAGGTAAAGCGGTTGTCGGTATCACCGGTCGTTACCAGGCGGGCTTCTTCCCGATCATGATGTTTGGTCTGCCGGGTGCTGCGCTGGCTATCTACCACTGCGCGCGTCCAGAGAACAAAGCGAAAGTGCTGGGTATCATGATGGCGGGGGCGTTCGCGGCCTTCTTCACCGGTATCACCGAGCCGCTGGAGTTCTCCTTCATGTTCGTGGCGCCGGTTCTGTATGTGATCCACGCCGTGCTGACCGGTATCTCCGTGTTCATCGCTGCCAGCATGCACTGGATTGCCGGTTTCGGCTTCAGCGCCGGTCTGGTGGATATGGTGCTGTCGTCCCGTAACCCGCTGGCGACCCACTGGTGGATGCTGATCCCGCAAGGTCTGGTGTTCTTCGCGATCTACTACATGGTGTTCCGTTTCACTATCACCAAATTCAACCTGATGACCCCGGGTCGTGAACTGGCCGTGGCCGGTAGCGAAGCGGATGGTCAGGATGTGAACGTGAGCGGTGCTCAGGATCAGGACGTTTCAGGCCTGGCGCGTCAGTACATCGCCGCTGTCGGGGGTTCTGACAACCTGACCGGTATCGACGCCTGTATCACTCGTCTGCGTCTGAACGTCAAAGACTCTTCCCTGGTGAACGAAGCGCTGGCTAAACGTCTTGGTGCTTCCGGTGTTATTCGCCTGAACAAAACCAGCGTGCAGATTATCGTTGGCTTCGTGGCAGAGAAAATTGCTAACGCCATGAAAACCACCGGTCCGGTAGCCGCAGCAGAAGCTTCTGCCGCCCCTGCCGCCGCGCCAGCGGCTGCAAAACCGCAGGCGGTACCTAACGCGAAAACGGTAGCCGCGCTGGTTTCACCGGTAACCGGTGAAGTCGTTGCGATTGAGCAGGTGCCTGATGAAGCCTTCGCCAGCAAAGCGGTGGGTGACGGTGTGGCGGTGAAACCAACGGAAAAAATCGTTGTGTCTCCGGCGGCCGGTATCATCGTGAAAATCTTCAACACCAACCACGCGTTCTGCCTCGAAACCGAAAATGGCGCGGAGATCGTTGTCCACATGGGTATCGATACCGTCGCGCTGAACGGCCAGGGCTTTACTCGCCTGGTGGAAGAGGGGGCAGAAGTAGTGGCAGGCCAGCCGATTCTGGAAATGGATCTGGACTTCCTGAACGCCAACGCGCGCTCCATGATAAGTCCGGTCGTTTGCAGCAACATCGACGACTTCAGTGGCCTGGTCATTCAGGCGAAAGGTCAGGTTGTTGCGGGGCAAACGCCGCTGTATGAGATTAAAGGCAAGTAATCGCTCCTGAGTAGAGTCATGCCTTAAGCGGCGGGGGATATCCTCCGCCGCTTTTTTTTGCAGCAAAAGCCCCCATTATTTTCTTCAGAGACGTTTTAAGGGTTGTCACTACGTCCGGCTTATAAGATCATATGCCGTTATACGTTGTTTACGCTTTGAGGAATCCACGATGAGTGAGGCAGAAGCCCGCCCGAGTAACTTTATTCGTCAGATCATCGATGAAGATCTGGCCAGTGGTAAGCACACCACAGTTCATACCCGCTTCCCGCCGGAGCCGAACGGCTACCTGCATATCGGGCATGCGAAGTCCATCTGCCTGAACTTTGGCATTGCGCAAGACTACCAGGGACAGTGCAACCTGCGTTTCGATGACACCAACCCAGTAAAAGAAGACATCGAATACGTTGAGTCCATCAAGAATGACGTGCAATGGCTGGGCTTCAACTGGTCTGGCGATATCTGCTACTCCTCTGACTATTTCGATCAGCTGTACGCCTACGCGGTTGAACTGATCAACAAGGGTCTGGCGTATGTTGACGAACTGTCTGCTGATGAAATCCGTGAATATCGCGGTACGCTGACCGCGCCGGGCAAAAACAGCCCGTTCCGCGATCGCAGCGTGGAAGAGAACCTGGCGCTGTTTGAAAAAATGCGTGCCGGCGGCTTCGAAGAAGGCAAAGCGTGCCTGCGTGCCAAAATCGACATGGCGTCTCCGTTCATCGTGATGCGCGATCCGGTGCTGTACCGCATCAAGTTTGCGGAACACCATCAGACCGGCAACAAGTGGTGCATCTACCCGATGTACGACTTTACCCACTGCATCAGCGATGCGCTGGAAGGCATTACGCACTCTCTGTGTACGCTGGAGTTCCAGGACAACCGTCGTCTGTACGACTGGGTTCTGGATAACATCACCATTCCTGTGCATCCGCGCCAGTACGAGTTCTCTCGTCTGAATCTGGAATACACCGTGATGTCCAAGCGTAAGCTGAACCTGCTGGTGACCGACAAGCACGTTGAGGGCTGGGATGACCCACGTATGCCAACCATCTCGGGTCTGCGTCGTCGTGGTTACACTGCCGCCTCTATTCGTGAGTTCTGCAAACGTATCGGCGTGACTAAGCAGGATAACACCATCGAAATGGCCTCCCTGGAATCCTGCATTCGCGAAGATCTCAACGAAAACGCTCCGCGCGCGATGGCGGTTATCGATCCGGTGAAACTGGTTATCGAAAATTATCCGCAGGGTGAAAGCGAGCTGGTCTCCATGCCTAACCATCCGAACAAACCGGAAATGGGAAGCCGTGACGTGCCGTTCAGCGGCGAGATCTGGATTGACCGCGCTGACTTCCGCGAAGAAGCCAACAAGCAGTACAAACGTCTGGTGCTGGGCAAAGAAGTGCGTCTGCGTAACGCCTACGTCATCAAAGCCGAGCGCGTAGAGAAAGATGCAGAAGGGAATATCACTACCATCTTCTGTTCATATGACGCTGAAACGCTGAGCAAAGATCCTGCAGACGGCCGCAAGGTGAAGGGCGTTATTCACTGGGTGAGCGCTTCTCACGCGCTGCCGGTAGAAATTCGCCTGTACGATCGCCTGTTCAGCGTGCCTAACCCTGGTGCTGCGGAAGACTTCCTGGCGACCATCAACCCGGAATCTCTGGTGATCAAGCAGGGTTATGCGGAGCCTTCTCTGAAAGCCGCTGAAGCGGGCAAAGCGTTCCAGTTCGAACGTGAAGGTTACTTCTGCCTGGACAGCCGTTACAGCACGGCGGAAAAACCGGTATTCAACCGTACCGTAGGCCTGCGTGATACCTGGACGAAGATCGGCGAATAATATTGCTGGTCTGGTCAATGAGAGACAAACGCCGCACCATGCGGCGTTTTTTTATTTAACGATCAGGGTATTAAGACAGGGCCTAAAAAGGTGTGATAAAAATATCAGGTCAATGAGGTGCTACTTATTTTTTTAAAAAAAGTTTGTGTCATTACGAAAAACAAAAAGGTGATAAAAAAGGAAAGATAATCCACGTCTAGCCACTGAAATACCTGATAATTCCCCGCCATTGCTCGCCTCTCTGCAAATGTTACAAATCACTACCAATTATGTGCACTTCGTCATAATCCTGACTTTTGCCCGCTAAAAAGCATTGATAATTCGCGTCGCGAAAAATAACCTAAAGACGGTAGTTAATTCGAGGGTATTTAAAACTACCCCTGACCATTTGGTCTTTTTTATTTACGCCGCTTCAGGCGTTTTAATTCGTCAAAGAGGAATAATCTATGCGTACGTTCAGTGGCAAACGTAGTGCGCTGGCGCTGGCTATTGCCGGTGTGACAGCAATGTCGGGCCTGGTGGTGACACCAGAGGCGAAAGCGGCAGGCTTCATCGACGATTCTACCCTCACGGGCGGTATTTATTACTGGCAGCGTGAACGTGACCGTAAAGACGTCACCGAAGACAAATACAAAACCAACCTTTCTCACTCCACCTGGAACGCCAACCTGGACTTCCAGTCAGGCTATGCCGCGGATATGTTCGGTCTGGATATTGCTGCGTTTACCGCGATTGAAATGGCGGAAAACGGTGACAGCGCCCACCCGAACGAAATTGCCTTCTCCTCCAGCAACAAAGCCTATAAAGAAGACTGGTCCGGGGATAAGAGCGGTATCAGCCTTTATAAAGCCGCTGCAAAATTTAAATACGGTCCGGTTTGGGCGCGCGGTGGTTATATTCAGCCAACCGGTCAGACTCTGTTAGCGCCGCACTGGAGCTTTATGCCGGGTACCTATCAGGGTGCGGAAGCCGGGGCGAATTTTGACTACGGTGACGCGGGGGCGTTGAGTTTCTCCTATATGTGGACCAACGAGTACAAAGCGCCGTGGCACATCGAAATGGACAAGTTCTACCAGAACGATAAAAAAACCAAAGTTGATTACCTGCACTCGCTGGGCGCGAAGTACGACTTCAAAAACGATCTGGTGCTTGAAGCGGCATTCGGTCAGGCACAAGGCTATGTCGATCAGTATTTTGCCAAGGCCAGCTATAAATTCGATGTCGCGGGTAGCCCGCTGAGCACCAGCTACCAGTTCTACGGTACGCGCGACAAGGTCAGCAACGGTGGCGTCAACGACATTTATGACGGCACCGCGTGGCTGCAGGCGTTAACCTTCGGCTACAAGGTCGGTCAGGTTGATTTACGTCTGGAAGGCACATGGGTGAAGGCGGAAGGGCAGCAGGGCTACTTCCTGCAGCGTATGACCCCGACCTACGCCTCCTCCAACGGTCGTCTTGATATCTGGTGGGATAACCGCTCTGACTTCAACGCCGACGGTGAGAAAGCGGTCTTCTTTGGCGCAATGTATGACCTGAAAAACTGGAATCTGCCGGGCTGGGCCGTGGGTGCCTCTTACGCTTACGCCTGGGACGCAAAACCTGCCGATATGGCAACACCGGACGCATACTACGATCCTAACTATCGCCTGAAAGAGTCTTCCTACAGCCTCGATGCTATCTATACCCTGCAGGATGGCCGCGCGAAAGGCACGATGTTCAAACTGCACTTCACTCAGTATGACAACCACTCCGATATCCCGAGCTATGCGGGCGGTTACGGCAACATCTTCCAGGATGAACGTGACGTGAAATTCATGGTTATTGCCCCATTCACCATCTTCTGATGAACGCACCGGCGGGCTGAGTCCCGCCGGTATGGAGACTGCACATGATGAAAAAAATCGTAATCGTCGCGTTGCTGGCATCAGGGCTGGTGGCGTGTGCTCAGAATCAGGCGCCGAAAGAGGACTCCCGTCTGAAGGAGGCGTATAGCGCCTGCATCAATACTGCGGAAGGATCGCCGGAGAAAATTCAAGCCTGTCAGAGCGTGCTGAACGTGCTGAAGAAAGAGAAAGCGCATGAGCAGTTCGCGACGCAGGAGAACGTCCGCGTGATGGATTACCAGGCCTGTATCCAGGCGCGTAAAACCGGTAACGATCAGGAAGTGGCGAAGCGTTGCGATAAGATCTGGAACGAGATACGCAATAACAATAAATAAGTGCTTTACGCCCGGTGGCGCTGCGCTTGCCGGGCCTACAAAGGTGTCATAGCCCGTAGGCCCGGTAAGCGCAGCGCCACCGGGCTTTTTCAGGCAAAAAAAAAAGCCAACCTTGCGGCTGGCTCAGAGTATGAATACTGATTATTTCGCGTCGTGCGCGTGGTCGTCTTCGCGGCAGTCGCCTTCAGCGCAGTGACCGTAAAGATACAGGCTGTGGTTCGTCAGGCGGATGCCATGACGCGCCGCGATTTCACGCTGGCGTGATTCAATGGAATCATCGCTGAATTCAATGACCTTGCCGCAATCGAGGCAGATCAGGTGATCGTGGTGCTGCTGCTGGGTCAGTTCGAAAACAGATTTACCGCCTTCGAAATTATGACGGGTAACAATGCCCGCGTCATCAAACTGGTTCAGCACGCGATAGACGGTAGCCAGCCCGATCTCTTCACCCATGTCGATAAGACGTTTATAGAGGTCTTCCGCACTGACATGGTGATTGTCTGGACCCTGAAGCACTTCAAGGATTTTTAACCGAGGAAGCGTAACTTTCAGGCCAGCCTTCTTTAATGCGGTATTGTTGTCAGTCATGCGGAATCTGTCCTGTTGCTAAACGATTCACTTCTGTGGGAAGTGACAGAAAATGCACCCGGGATAATGCGTCTCATTATAGAACTGCCATGGCTAAATGAAAACTGCAAGTCTCAGGCAAAATATGCTTATAAAAACGTGGTATCACCAACAAACTTGCTCAATGGAAAACCACGTTTTATCAGGGAGACATTGTACAGGTCTGGGCGAAAAAGTTAAAAGATTGTAGCGATTAATTTAATCGGTTTGACCTGGGGCATGGGCGCAACCGCAGTTGCGCCGCGATAAAATCAGGCGTTCAGAATATCATCCAGGTGCAGTTCTTCACGGATCTGCTTCACCCACTTCTCAACGCGCTCTGCGGTCAGCTCTGGCTGACGGTCTTCGTCGATGGCCAGACCCACGAAATGATCGTCATCGGCCAGGCCTTTAGACGCTTCGAAGTGGTAACCGGCGGTCGGCCAGTGACCTACGATAACCGCGCCGTTCGGCTCAATGATATCGCGGATGGTGCCCAGCGCGTCACAGAAGTATTCGGCGTAGTCTTCCTGATCGCCACAGCCAAACAGGGCGACCAGCTTACCGTTGAAGTCCACTTCTTCCAGCGTCGGGAAGAAATCATCCCAGTCGCACTGGGCTTCACCGTAGTACCAGGTTGGGATACCCAGCAGCAGAATGTCATAGCCTTCCAGATCTTCTTTGCTGCTCTTGGCGATGTCATGCACATCAGCAACGTCTTTACCGAGCTGTTTTTGAATGTTTTTTGCGATATTTTCAGTATTGCCGGTATCACTGCCAAAGAAAATGCCGATGATTGCCATGAGTAAAATAACCTCTTGAAACTTAATAGTATGGTGGCGCAATTTGGCCACGGATAAGGGCAATAATAGCAGAACTGGCAACCCTGCGGAAACAGCTATCGCGCAGGACTGCACTCTGTGCTACATGAAAAGGGTAATTAAGGGAATTTTCAGACTTATGCCTGGCCGCGCAACGTCTCAAGCTGGGCGATCAGCATCTCTTCAATGAGCTCGCTACGGCTGATATTTCGGGCCTCGGCCAGCTCATTAAGTGCATCGACCGCGTCGGCGTTGAGCTTCAGTTCGACACGCTTAAGCCCACGATTTTTATCGCGTTTAAGCTGGTTGCGTTTATTGATACGCAGCTGTTCATCGCGCGAAAGCGGATTCGTCTTGGGTCGTCCCGGGCGACGCTCATTCGCGAACAGATCTAGTGTCGTACGGTCCGTTTGTTCTTTGGCCATGATTCTGAGACTTCGGGGGAAACACGCCGCCCTGCTAATGCCCGGGCGATAAGCGCGCCATCATACATCACCAAAAACGGCACGCCAACGACTGGACGCCTGCAGCCTTCCAGTCGCTTTCTTTTTAATCAATTTGCAGTATCAGCGAGATAGCGGCGAATGGCGCGCAGCACAGCATCCGGTTTTTCCGCATGCACCCAGTGCCCTGCACCGGCAATCACGTGGGCGCGAGCCTGCGGGAATTGGGCCAGCAGCGTGTCGCGGTACGCGTCGGTAACGTAAGGCGAGTTGCCGCCACGAATAAACAGGGTAGGGTGGGGCCAGGCGGGCACGGTTTCCCAGCCGACGATGTTATTGTACTGGTCCCAGAGCACCGGCACGTTAAAACGCCATTGCCCGTCAACAAACGACTTCAGCAGGAACTGAACGACGCCTTCTTCATTAAGATGCTCACGCATGACGGCAGCCGCCTGTTGGCGCGTCGCGACACCCGCTTCTGTGACCGCATTAATGGCGGCAAAAATCTCGTCGTGACGGCGAACGTCATAATCCACGGGCGCGACGTCAATCACCACCAGGCCGCTAATACGGTCCGGGGCCAGTGCCGTCAGGGCCATCACCGCTTTGCCACCCATTGAATGCCCGATGAGGGTCACCTTTTGCAGGTCGTGGGCATCCAGCGTATCCAGCAGATCCTGCGCCATCGCCGCGTAGGTCATCTCGTCGGAACGCCCGGAAAGACCATGATTGCGCATATCGACCTGTAAAATATCGTGGTCGGTAACCAGATCGCGCGCCAGCACGCCCAGGTTATCCAGACTACCAAAAAGCCCGTGAACCAGTACGATGGGAGAATTATTGTTCGGCGATTGTGCAGTTTGCGCTCGGGTATTCAATTTCATGGCAAAGTTCTTTTTTTACGTATGTCAGGTTAGGGTATCATGTTGACCATTCTGCCGCCCGGCTGCAAGGTTCCAGTTTAATCTGACTTTTGCTGCCAACCTGGTTTGACGCTATCCGCTGTTGGGATTTGACCTTATAATCCCAATGACTTGTATTCAGATAAGATATCGCACTGGATTAAGATGAAAACAATCGAAGTTGATGACGAACTCTATCAGTATATTGCCAGCCAGACGCGGCATATCGGGGAGAGCGCGTCCGACATTTTACGGCGCATGCTTAAAATTTCCGCCGCTTCACAGCCTGCTACCCCAGTCACCAAAGATGTCGTGTCTCAGCCGAGCGTTGTTGCACAAGCAAAACCTGCCGTGACGCCGGCAAAAGATAAAGTGCGCGCGATGCGCGAGCTGCTGCTCTCCGATGAATACGCGGAGCAGAAAAAGGCCGTTAACCGCTTTATGCTGGTGCTGTCTACACTTTACTCACTGGATAACAAAGCGTTTGCTGAAGCGACCGAGTCGCTTCACGGCCGTACTCGCGTCTATTTCGCGGGCGACGAGCAGACGCTGCTGCAAAATGGCAATCAAACCAAACCCAAACATGTTCCTGGCACCCCATACTGGGTGATCACCAATACCAATACGGGCCGCAAGTGCAGCATGATTGAACACATCATGCAGTCCATGCAGTTCCCGGCGGAATTGATTGAAAAGGTTTGCGGTACAATTTAACCCTTGCATCAGAAGGACCCGGTAATGGCAAATCACAGCCGTGCAGGCCAACCTGCACAACAAAGCGATTTGATTAACGTCGCTCAGCTGACCGCGCAGTATTATGTGCTGAAACCGGTCGTGGGCAACGCAGAACACGCAGTGAAGTTTGGTACATCTGGTCACCGCGGCAGCGCGGCGCGCCACAGCTTTAACGAACCGCACATTCTGGCCATTGCTCAGGCCATTGCGGAAGAGCGCGCTAAAAACGGCGTTACCGGTCCGTGCTACGTGGGGAAAGATACCCATGCCTTGTCTGAACCGGCGTTCATCTCTGTTATGGAAGTGCTGGCGGCAAACGGCGTCGATGTGATTGTTCAGGAGAACAATGGCTTCACCCCAACCCCTGCGGTCTCTAACGCCATCCTGGTGCACAACAAAAAAGGTGGCGCGCTGGCGGACGGTATCGTTATCACGCCATCCCACAACCCGCCGGAAGACGGTGGTATCAAATACAACCCGCCTAACGGCGGCCCGGCTGACACTAACGTCACCAAAGTGGTGGAAGATCGTGCGAACGCGCTGCTGGCTGACGGTCTGAAAGGCGTGAAGCGCATTTCTCTGGATGCTGCCATGGCGTCCGGTCACGTGAAAGAGCAGGATCTGGTTCAGCCGTTCGTGGAAGGGCTGGCGGATATCGTCGATATGGCGGCCATCCAGAAAGCCGGGCTGAAGCTGGGCGTGGATCCGCTGGGCGGCTCCGGTATCGAATACTGGAAACGTATCGCCGAGCATTACAAGCTGGATCTGACCATCGTGAACGATCACGTCGATCAGACCTTCCGCTTTATGCACCTGGACAAAGACGGCGCGATCCGTATGGACTGCTCCTCCGAGTGCGCGATGGCGGGCCTGCTGGCGCTGCGTGATAAATTCGATCTGGCGTTTGCTAACGACCCGGATTATGACCGTCACGGTATCGTCACCCCTGCCGGGCTGATGAACCCGAACCACTATCTGGCTGTTGCAATTAATTATCTGTTCCAGCACCGCCCGCAGTGGGGCAAAGAGGTGGCCGTCGGTAAAACGCTGGTTTCCTCCGCGATGATCGACCGCGTGGTCGAGGCACTGGGCCGCAAGCTGGTGGAAGTGCCGGTCGGCTTCAAATGGTTCGTTGACGGTCTGCACGACGGCAGCTTCGGCTTCGGCGGTGAAGAGAGCGCGGGCGCATCTTTCCTGCGTTTCGACGGCACGCCATGGTCAACCGATAAAGACGGCATCATCATGTGCCTGCTGGCGGCTGAAATCACCGCTGTCACCGGTAAGAACCCGCAGGAACACTACAACGACCTGGCGGCACGCTTTGGTGCACCAAGCTATAACCGTATTCAGGCTGGCGCGACGTCAGCCCAGAAAGCGGCCCTGTCCAAACTCTCTCCTGAGATGGTCAGCGCAAGCACCCTGGCGGGCGATCCGATCACTGCTCGTCTGACGGCGGCACCGGGCAACGGCGCATCCATTGGTGGTCTGAAAGTGATGACCGAGAATGGCTGGTTCGCCGCGCGTCCGTCCGGTACGGAAGATGCGTACAAAATCTATTGCGAAAGCTTCCTCGGCGCTGAGCACCGTCAGCAGATTGAGAAAGAAGCGGTAGAGATTGTCAGCGAAGTGCTGAAAAACGCGTAAGTGCGGTATGGGTGCGGGCTGATGCCCTCACCCCGGCCCTCTCCCATAGGGAGAGGGAGAAAACACTAAAAACGGCAACCCATGGGTTGCCGTTTTGCTTTGACCTCGAAGGCCCGGTAAGCGCTAGAGCCACCGGGCTTTTTTTAACTATGCTTATTCTTCAATTCAAACCGTGGTGACACCAGACCGTACAGCGTCCAGCCCATAAAGGTCACCATTGCCCCGTAGAGCATCGCTTCCTGGCCGGATGAGTAGAGCGCATAGAAGCTGTAGATTGCCCCAATCAGCGCCACGATATTGGCCGCACGCGCTTTGCGGGGATCCACCTTCGCCACCTTCTGGATGATCACCAGCGCTGCCATCGACAGAATATACGGAATGATGTTCGTCACCACCGCCAGGTTGACCAGCACGTTGAACTGGCTGTTCAGCGACGGGCTAATAGTCATCAGCGACAATCCACTCTGGAAGATGACAATCGCCAGCATGCCCTGCACCGGCGCATCCGCTTTGGTCACGCGGGAGAAGATTTTTGGGAAGTAACCTTCATCAGCCGAGGATTTAAACACCTGTGCGATGGTGAACTGCCAGCCGAGGAGTGAACCGCAGCAGGACATCACCATCAGCCCCATAATCACCTTCCCGACTTCCGGGGTGAACATCTGCGCGAAGGCCAGCCCAAACGGCGCCGTAGAGTTTGCCAGATCCATGTTTGGCACAATCCCGGCAATCACGTTAGTCGAGACGATATAGATCACCGCCGCGCCCAGCGTGCCGCCGAGGACCGCAATCGGCACGTTCTTTTCAGGATTCTCTACCACTTCCGCGTTCGCGCAGGCGGATTCCAGACCCAGGAAGGCCCAGAGCGTCATGGCGATAGAAGAGCCGACCGCGGTAAAGAACGGCACATGGTGCGGGTTCCAGGAGTTGGCGTAGAGCGTCGGGCTAAACCAGAACCAGCCGATGATGCACAGGCCGACAACCGGGATAATCACGCCCCAGACGGTGATGCTGGATAGCTGTCCGGTGATACGCGCGCCGCCAAAGTTAGCCACGGTACAGATCCACAGCACGCCGATGGTCGCCAGCCCAATTTGCACAGGACTGAGCGTTGCGCCAAACAGCTCCGTACCGTAGCCCACGGCGGAGATGGCAATCGCCACGTTGGCGATCAGCAGCGACACGCCGTAGGTGTAGTTGGCCATAAAGTTGCCCGACTTGCCAAAGGCGTATTCGGCATAGCCGCCCATGCCGCCTGACTTACGGCTGAACATCCCGCACTTGGCGAACGCCCACGCCAGCGCCATTGAACCGACTGCCGTCACCAGCCAGGAGATGATAGAGATGGTGCCCACCTCTGCCAGTTTGGTGGGCAGCATGATAATCCCGGAGCCCATCATGTTCACCATGGTGAGGATGGTCAGCTGCATCACGCCCATCTTATTGGACTTACTCATAATTTCTCTCCTTTCAGCAGCGCGGGCTGAGCGGCGGGTTGTTTGATGACGTTACAGCGAACCTGTTTGCGACCCTCACACTCCTCGACGTACACACCCTGCAGCTCCGGCGCGAAGCCCGGCAGAAGGTTGATGCCTTCTTCCAGCGCGGCAAAGTAGCGCAGCACGGAACCGCCCCAGACTTCCCCTGGAACCACGCACAATACCCCCGGTGGATAAGGGAGCGCACCTTCGGCGGCGATGCGGCCTTCCGCGTCGCGCAGGGAGACCAGTTCAACTTCACCGCGCAGATAGGCGTAGTTCGCGTCCTGCGGGTTCATCATCACGCGCGGGAAGTGAGACTTGCGGAACATCTCTTTCTGCAGCTGTTTCACGTTGTGGCGGGCGTACAGGTCATGCATCTCCTGGCAGATCTGGCGCAGGGTGTAATCCGCGTAACGTTCCGGATGCTGTTTAAAGAGAGAAGGCAGGACGTCTTTCAGCGGAACATCGCTCTCGAGCAGTTTTTCGAAGCGCACCAGCTGCGCCACCAGCTGCTGCAGTTTGCCCATATCTTCCGCAGGCGTGAGCAGGAACAGGATCGAGTTGAGATCGCATTTTTCCGGCACGATGCCGTTTTCACGCAGGAAGTTGGCAAGGATAGTGGCGGGCACGCCGAAGTCGTCATACTCCCCGGTGCGGGCGTTGATGCCCGGTGTGGTCAGCAGGAGCTTGCACGGGTCGATAAAATACTGATGCTCAGCGTAGCCTTCAAAAGCGTGCCAGTTTTCACCCGGTACGAAGTGGAAGAAGCGCAGATCGGTCGCAATTTCCGCCGTGTCCCAGCTTTCCCACGGGCGGCCATCCACCGTTTCCGGCACGAAGGGGCGCAGATACCGGCAGTTCTCCAGGATCAGCTTGCGCGCTTCGATACCGTTCACCACGCAATCCATCCACATGTTGCGGCCGCTCTGGCCTTCATGCATACGGGCGTTAATGTCCAGCGCAGCGAACAGCGGATAAAACGGGCTGGTGGAGGCGTGCATCATAAAGGCATTGTTCAGCCGCTTGTGCGGGACATAGCGCTGTTGCCCTTTGATATGGCTGTCTTTCTTATGAATTTGCGAGGTCTGCGAGAAGCCGGCCTGCTGTTTATGCACGGACTGGGTGACCAGGATCCCCGGATCGTTTTCGTTCAGCTCCAGCAGTAGCGGAGAGCAGTCGGCCATCATCGGAATAAACTGCTCGTAACCCACCCAGGCGGAGTCAAACAGGATGTAATCACACAGATGCCCAATCTTATCCACCACCTGACGGGCGTTATAGATGGTGCCATCGTAGGTACCCAGTTGGATCACCGCCAGACGGAACGGACGCGCATCGCGTGCACGGCCCGGCGCCACCTCTGCCACCAGCTCGCGCAGATAACTTTCTTCAAAACAGTGGGCGTCAATGCCGCCAATAAAACCGTACGGGTTGCGCGCGGTTTCCAGATAGACCGGCGTTGCGCCAGCCTGGAGGAGGGCACCGTGATGGTTAGATTTGTGGTTGTTACGGTCAAACAGCACCAGGTCGCCCGGGGTGAGCAGGGCGTTAAGCACCACTTTGTTGGATGACGAGGTGCCATTCAGCACGAAGTAGGTCTTATCGGCATTAAAGACCTTTGCCGCATGCTGCTGGGCGATGCACGGCGCGCCTTCGTGGATCAGCAGATCGCCCATCGCCACGTCGGCGTTACACAGGTCGGAGCGGAAAAGCGTCTCACCAAAGAAATCGACAAACTGATTACCGGCAGGATGACGGCGGAAGAACTGGCCACCCTGATGCCCCGGGCAGTCAAACGCGCTGTTGCCCTGTTTCACATAGTCGACAAGGGCGCGGAAAAACGGCGGGCGCAGCTGGGTTTCATACTTCTGGGCTGCCGCTTCCAGCTGGCGTCCATAAAAGTCGTTGCTGGTGTCTGAATACTCAAATACGCCGTGAATGCGCGATAAATAGTCTGCCGGAATGAATTCCTCTTTGTGCGTCGCGACAAAAACAGGAATGCCAAAACCGGTGGCTTCTATTTCGTCCAGGATACCGCTGGCAATATCCGTGACCGCCAGAACAATGGCGGCAACATCAATATAATCAGAGGCACGGACATCTACCAGTTCACGCTGGGTAGTAAAGCAATCCGGACATGCACGACTGGCTGCGATTTTTAAACTTTTCATCTTTCTCTCTTTATTTTAGGTAATAAGCGTCCCTCGATTTCCTGCAAGAAAGAAATCGATAATTTACCGGAAAAAAAGCAAAGGGTGGCCGCTGATTAAAATCAGTGAATTGCTTTTTTGATGATTGAAATTCAGTCCGCCCGGTGCGGATGAGTCTGAATTAAAATGAATGAGCGCACGAGTTCACAGGCAATCGCCTGTAAAATAAGGTGTTTCAGGATAACCTGTAAGCGGGTGCGCCAGAAGTCGAAGGACTACCGGGCATTAAAGAGATGAAAGTCAAAGCAGTTTCGGTGGGCAAACATCATGATATGTGTTGTCCGCCTTATATGGGGCATTAAGCGATTGTTGTTTTCCATGTTTCATTTTCCTTTCAGTAATTGAAAGCATGGTCATTTTATCCAGGAAAAGGCGATTAACCGTGAGGTAGATCACCGTTAACCGATCAAATCAGAAATAAATATTCGTTTTAGATGAATATCGCAGATCAAAATTCTGATTTGTTGGTGTTACGTTAACAGGTTGTGTTATCAATGTTTTAAATGAACAAGAATAACCCGTAAAAATAATGCATGGGTTATTTATGAAATATTTTCTGAGGTATTTTGATTTTATTTAAAAATAAAATGAATAGTTATTCAAAGCATAAACCGATAACCGATACCGGTTTCAGTTAATAAATGGCGAGGGCGAGCGGGGTCAACTTCGAGTTTCTGACGAAGATGTCCCATATATATGCGTAAATAATGACTATGTTCCACCGCGTTGGGCCCCCACACCTGACTTAGCAGCTGGCGTTGGGTGAGAACCTTGCCGTGGTTGTTGAGCAGAACGGCGAGCAGGCGAAATTCTATTGGCGTCAGATGGATTTCTTCTTCACCGCGCACAATACGCCGCGCGGCCAGGTCAACCCGGATATCCCCAAACGTGTAGGTTGGGTCAGCAGGCGTGGTTGCGCTGTGGCGACGCAGCGCCACGCGAAGGCGAGCCTGTAACTCGCCGATACCAAAAGGTTTAATCAGATAGTCATCCGCCCCGGCATCCAGCGCCGCGATTTTATCCGTCTCTTCCGTACGCGCGGAGAGCACGAGGATCGGCATCTGGCTCCACTGGCGGACTTCACGAATAAAATCGATGCCGTCGCCGTCCGGGAGTCCAAGATCGAGGATCACCAGGTCCGGCTTGCGGGTGGCGGCTTCAATTAAACCCCGCTGAAGCGTACCCGCATCATGAACGCGCAGACCGTCCCCTTCCAGCGCAGCGCGCAGAAAACGGCTAATGGCGATCTCATCTTCAACAATCAGAACGTTGATCACAAATCCTCTGGTAATTCATTAAGTTCTGGCGGGGTTTCAAGAGGAAGTGTAACACAAAACCGCGCGCCGCCTTCGGGACGATTCTCTGCAGAGATGGACCCGCCGTGGACGTCAATGATTGCCTGGCAAATCGCCAGCCCCAGCCCCACGCCCGGAATGGCCGACTCCTTATTGCCGCGTGCGAATTTTTCGAAAATAGCCAACTCCTGCCCGGCGGGAATGCCGGGTCCGGTATCCCAGACGTCAAGGTGAAGCGTGCCGTCGTCCACCGTCGCATCCACGCCAATTTGCGCGCTGGCGCCAGCATATTTGCCGGCATTTTCCAGCAGGTTGATCAGCACCCGTTCAAACAGCGGACCATCAACGTGAATTAAGGTCAGGGGCTCGGGCATGTTCAGCGCAATATGCCGCCCGCCCAGGCCGGGTTCGAGCATTTTCAGGGCGCTGCCCACCACCTCTTCAAGCGTGAGCCACTCTTTTTTGAGGTTAAAACCGCCTGACTGGATACGCGCCATATCGAGCAGGTTATTCACCAGACGCGTGGTATTCAGCACATGCTGGCGGATCTCGCTGGCCTGAAGCGCGTGTTTAGAGCCTTCCGCCGCCAGGTCCAGCGTCAGGATTTCTGACTGACCAAACAGGACGGTGAGCGGGGTTCGCAGATCGTGAGAGAGCGCCGCCAGCAGCGAGTTACGAATGCTTTCACGCTCGCTCGCCAGCCGGGCCTGTTCTTCGCTGGCGGTGAGGGCCAGCCGCTCCAGCGCGCTGGCAACCAGCAGCGTAAAGGTCTCCAGCAGCCGCTGCTGTTCGGGGATCATCAGCTGGCGCAGGTTTGAGGGCTCAACAATCACCAGCCCCTGATTTTTATCGGCGCTGCGCAGCGGCAGAATTTGATAGGGCACGCCGGGCAGGGTGTCGGTCCCTGCGCCCGCAGGTAACCCTTTGTCAAAGCTCCAGCGCGCGATGGCTTCGTCCCAGGGCGTCATGCCTGAGGCCGACGTCAGCGGGCGCAGCTTGCCGTGTTCGTCCGGGAGCAAAATCAGGTTGCTGGCATGAAACGTCGAACGAATAAACTGCTCGCTGGTCTGCACGATATCCAGCGGCGTGCGTCCCACCGCCAGCGATTTCGACATCTCATAGAGATGGCGCGTGCGCTGCTCGCGATAGCGGGCAATACGCGCCTGGTAGCGCACGCCCGCCGTCAGATTCCCGATCACCAGCCCGACGGTGAGCATCACCGCGAAGGTAAGAATGTACTGTACGTCCGACACCGCGAGCGTCCCTCGCGGAGCAATAAAGAACAGATCGAAGCTGATGACGTTGATCACCGTCGCCAGTACCGACGGCCAGCGCCCGTAAAAGAGCGCCACCACCACTACGCCAAGCAGGTAGATCATCACCAGGTTGGCGGCATCAAACGCGATCAGCCACTGGCTGGCAATCACGGTAATCAGGGCGCAGAGCACGACGGCGACAAGACAGCCCCGCAGCTGAATGCGCCATTTATCGCTGAAGGCACGGCTGTCCGGCGCGCGGCTGGGTAACGGCGTGGGCTTATCATCCAGCGCCACGATCACCAGGTCCAGATCCGGTGCGCGGCGGGCCAGCTTGTCGGCAAACGATTCGCGGCTAAACCAGCGGCGATGCTGGCGACGGCCAATCACGATTTTCCCCAGATTGTGCTCACGGGCGTAGCGCAAAATAGCTTTATCTTCCTGAGGGTCGGAAAGGGTGGCGGTTTCGGCACCCAGCTCCTGCGCCAGGCGAAGCGAACTCAATATCGCGCGGCGCTGGTTCTCGGGCAGCGCGTGCAGCTGCGGCGTTTCGACATACACCGCATGCCAGACGCTGCCAAATTTGGCCGCCAGGCGCGCGGCGGTGCGGACAAGCTTTTCATTGCCGCTGCCGTGCCCTACGCACAGCAGGATGGCATCTCGCGTATGCCAGACGCGCTCCTGGCCCTGCAGATCGCGCCAGGCACGCATCTGATCGTCGACGCGATCGGCAGTACGACGCAGGGCCAGCTCGCGCAGGGCAATCAGGTTGCCTTTACGGAAGAAATGCTCGATGGCGCGCTCGGCCTGGCCGGCGATATAGACTTTGCCTTCATGCAGGCGCTGGCGTAAATCGTCGGGGGGCAGGTCGACCAGCACCACTTCATCGGCAGAATCAAAGAAGGGGTCGGGCACCGTCTCGCGCACCTGAATCCCGGTCACGCCGCTGACCACGTCGTTCAGGCTCTCCAGATGCTGAACGTTAACCGTCGTGAATACATCTATACCGGCTTCAAGTAGTTCTTCTACATCCTGCCAGCGTTTTGGATGGCGTGAGCCTGGCGCATTGCTGTGCGCCAGTTCGTCCATCAGGATAAGGGCGGGACGGCGGGCGAGGGCGGCATCGAGATCGAATTCGGTGACTAGCCGACCGCGGTGGCTGATACGGCGGGGCGGCTGGGTGGCCAGCCCCTTCAGCAGCGATGCGGTCTCTTTGCGTCCGTGGGTTTCTACCACGCCTATCAATATATCGAGCCCCTGCGCCCGAAGCCGCTGGGCTTCCGTCAGCATGGCGAAGGTTTTCCCGACGCCTGCGCAGGCGCCAAAGAAAATTTTCAGTTTGCCGCGATGGGCTTCGGCCGTCTGTTCAAGCAGCCTGTCCGGATCCGGGCGCATGGGCTCGTCGGTCATTTAGTTTTTCCTTAGCGCGTCCAGCGCCAGATTCAGCTCAACAATATTCACCACGGGCATGCCGATAAAGCTGACCAGCGGCTTTTGCGTGTGCTCTGCAACCAGCTGGCTAACCTGCTCGACGGTCAGCTGACGGGCCGCGGCGACGCGCGGGATTTGCCATGCCGCGGCTGCCGGCGTCAGGCTGTAGTCCAGCCCACTGGCCGAGGCGGTCACCAGCTCTACGGGCACCTCACGGCTGGCCTGCGGATTAGCGGCGCGCAGGGCTGCCACGCGCTCAGCAACGGCTTTGTCCAGCTCGGGGTTGCTGCCCGCCAGGTTACTGCCGCCGGATGCCATCGGATTATACGGGCTTTCGGCAGTGGCGGAAGGGCGTCCCTGGAAGTAACGGGCATCCGTAAAGTTCTGACCAATCAGGCGCGAACCGCGGTTTTCACCGTTTTGCATAATCAGCGAGCCGTTGGCCCGATCCTTAAACCACCACTGGCCCAGCGCGGTGGTCACCAGCGGGTACAGCCCGCCGGTAATGAGAGACAGCAGAATAAACAGAAGTATAGCGGGGCGTAACATCGTCATTTGATTCACCTTTTAAACCAGGCCGAACAGCGTCAACAGCAGGTCGATCACCTTGATACCGATGAAGGGCACCACCAGCCCGCCCAGCCCGTAAATCCACAGGTTGCGGCGCAGCATGGCGGCGGCCGTGAGCGGCTTATAGCTCACGCCCTTCAGCGCGAGCGGGATCAGGAAGACAATAATCAGAGCGTTAAAGATGACTGCGCTCAGGATGGCCGATGCCGGAGAGTGCAGGTGCATCACGTTCAACGCGTTTAATTGCGGGTAGGTCGCAGCAAACGCCGCCGGAATGATGGCAAAATATTTCGCCACGTCGTTGGCGATACTGAACGTGGTCAGCGACCCGCGCGTCATCAGCATCTGCTTGCCGATGTGCACCACTTCAATCAGCTTGGTCGGGTTAGAGTCGAGGTCGACCATGTTGCCCGCCTCTTTTGCCGCCTGGGTACCAGAGTTCATCGCCACCGCCACGTCGGCCTGCGCCAGGGCTGGGGCGTCGTTGGTACCGTCGCCGGTCATCGCCACCAGACGGCCTTCCGCCTGATACTGACGAATCAGCGCCAGTTTCGCTTCCGGTGTGGCTTCGGAAAGAAAATCATCCACGCCCGCTTCGGCGGCAATCGCCGCGGCGGTAAGACGGTTATCCCCGGTGATCATCACCGTTTTGATCCCCATTTTACGCAGCTGGGCAAAGCGCTCCTTGATACCGCCTTTGACGATATCCTTCAGGGCAATCACCCCCAGCACGTGTGCGCCCTCGGCCACCACCAGCGGCGTCGCCCCCTGACGGGCCACGCTTTCGACCAGGCTGTCCACTTCCGGCGGGAAATGGCCATTGTTGGCCTCAATGTGGCGACGGATGGCATCAACAGAGCCTTTACGGATCATGCGATCCTGAATGTTAATGCCGCTCATGCGGGTTTGCGCCGTGAAGGGCACGAAAGTGGCGTGCAGGCTCTGAACGTCGCGCTGGCGCAGGTTAAAGCGCTGCTTGGCGAGGATCACGATACTGCGGCCTTCCGGGGTTTCATCGGCAAGCGAAGAGAGCTGTGCGGCATCCGCCAGCGTTTTTTCATCCACGCCCGGGGCGGGCAGGAAATCTGACGCCTGGCGATTACCGAGGGTAATAGTCCCGGTTTTATCCAGCAGTAAGACGTCCACGTCACCGGCGGCTTCCACCGCCCGCCCGCTGGTGGCGATGACGTTGGCACCGAGCATACGGCTCATGCCGGCTACGCCGATGGCTGACAGCAGGCCACCAATGGTGGTGGGGATCAGGCAGACCAGCAGCGCCACCAGCACCGTGATGGTGACCGCGGTGCCGCCATAGGCTGAGAACGGCCACAGCGTCGCGGTTGCCAGCAGGAAGACGATGGTCAGGGCCACCAGCAGGATGGTCAGGGCAATCTCGTTCGGCGTTTTACGACGCTGCGCGCCTTCCACCATGGCGATCATCCGGTCGAGGAAGGTTTCCCCCGGGTTAACGCTACACTGGATCACCAGCCAGTCGGAGAGAATGCGCGTCCCGCCCGTCACGGAGGCGAAATCGCCGCCGGATTCGCGGATAACCGGCGCGGATTCCCCGGTAATGGCGCTTTCGTCCACCGAGGCGCCCCCTTCGATGACTTCACCGTCGCAAGGGATAATGTCCCCGGCTTCCACCAGCACCACATCGCCTTTGCGCAGTTCATCCGCCGGAACGTGGTCCATCTGCGCGCCGTATTTCGGTTCACGTAGCTTGCGCGCGAAGGCGGTTTTCTTCACCCCTTTCAAGCTGTTGGCCTGGGCTTTACTCCGGCCTTCCGCCAGCGCTTCCGCAAAGTTGGCGAACAGCACGGTAAACCACAGCCACAGGCTGATGGCGCCGGTAAACATCGCATTTCCCGGCATGTGGCCCGTACCCATGGCAATCGCCAGGGCGGTGGTCAGCACGCTTCCCGCCCAGACAATAAACATCACCGGGTTGTGCCACTGCACGCGCGGACTCAGCTTTTTCACCGCATCCATGAGCGCCTGGCGAACTAATGACGGTTCGAACAGGGCCAGTTGTTTACGACTCATGACAATTTCTCCGCAAAATCAGCGTAAAGAGAGGTATTCCGCGACCGGGCCTAACGCGAGGGCGGGGATAAAGGTCAGGGCGCCGACCAGTAAAACGGTACCCGTCAGCAGGCCGATAAACAGCGCGCCGTGGGTCGGCAATGTCCCGGTGGTGGTCGGTTGGATTTTTTTATTCACCAGCGATCCGGCAATCGCCAACACCGGCACAATGATCCCAAAGCGACCCACAAACATGCAGAACGCCAGCAGGCAGTTCCAGAACGGTGAGTTGGCGCTTAACCCCGCAAAGGCGCTGCCGTTGTTGTTGGCGGCAGAAGAGACGGCATACAGCACTTCACTAAAACCGTGAATGCCGGGGTTAAAGATGCCGCTGCGTCCGGCCTCGGTCATCAGCGCCAGCGCGGTGCCGAGCAGCACAAGCGCCGGGGTGACCAGAATCGCCAGCGCGGTTAATTTCATCTCGCGAACGTCGATTTTTTTACCGAGGTATTCCGGGGTGCGGCCAATCATCAAACCGGCAATAAACACCGCCAGCAGCACGAACAGCAGCATGCCGTACAGACCCGAACCTACGCCGCCAAAGACGACTTCGCCAATCTGCATCAGCCACATCGGGATCATGCCACCCAGCGCCGTAAAGGAATCGTGCATGGCGTTGACTGCCCCGCACGAGGCCGCCGTGGTGACCACCGCATACAGGCTGCTGGCGAGAATGCCAAAGCGGCTCTCTTTACCTTCCATGTTGATATTGCTGTTGGCCCCCAGCTGCATGAAATGGCTGTTGCCGCTCCATTCAGCCCACATCACCAGCGCCACGCAGACCACAAAGATCAGAGACATGGTCCAGAGCAAGGTGCGGCCCTGACGGCGATCGTTAACCACATCACCAAAGGCAAAGCAGAGCGCGGCGGGGATCAGGAAAATCGCCAGCATCTGCACATAATTTGTCAATGCGGTAGGGTTTTCAAATGGATGCGACGAGTTGGCGTTGAAGAAGCCACCTCCGTTCGTCCCGAGCATTTTGATGGCTTCCTGTGACGCTACAGGCCCCATCGGCAGGAGCTGTTTTGCACCTTCCAGCGAGGTATAGGACGCGTAAGGCATCAGGTTTTGCAGGGTGCCCTGCTGGATGAAGAACAGCGCGATCAGCAGCGCAATTGGCAGCAGGATCCACAGCGTAATGCGGGTCAGGTCCACCCACGCGTTACCCAGGGTATTGATTTTCTGACGCGCAAACGCACGCGTCAGCGCGAAGATTACCGCGATACCGCTGGCGGCCGAGAGGAAGTTTTGCACGGTTAACCCGACCATCTGGCTGAAATAGCTCAGCGTGGTTTCACCGGCGTAGGACTGCCAGTTGGTGTTAGTGACAAAGCTCACCGCCGTGTTCAGCGCAAGATGCCAGGACAGGCCCGGTAACTGTTGCGGATTCAGCGGCAGGATGCCCTGCAACATCAGCATGGCAAAAAGCGCAATGAGCCCAACGATATTCAGCAGCAGAATGGCGATCAGATACTGACGCCAGCTCATCTCCCGATCGTCTATTCCCAGTACGCGCCAGATCCCTTTTTCAACGCTTCCCGTGCCGGGCAAAGGGACGTTGTTGATTAATCGTGCCAGTCCCGATCCCAGTGGCCTTGCCAGAATGAACAGTACCACTAAGAAGCTGGCAATAAGCAGAAACGCCTGAGCAGCCATCAGAAGGCCTCCGCATTTATCAGGGCATAGACCAGATAACCCAATAACAGGAACACCAGCACGATGCCGGCAATAAGACCTGCACTCACAATCCACCTCCGGGTGACTTTCGTTGTTGTACTAACGGTAGGATTTCCGGCGCAAAGATTTCGCAAAAATGGGGAGGGCGGGTGTAAAAAAAGTATAAAAATGGCAAAGCCCACAATTTAACTATTGATAAGTAAATCGTTAACTTTTTTGTAACTTAATTACGGAGAGAATGTAAATATTCACTAAATGGGCAAAAATAAGTGGTCGGATGAGTAGTAAAATTACAAACAAAGCGATATTATTTTAGCCAGGTCACAGATTTTGAATTTTCCGGATGACGTTTCCGGCCAACTATAGGGGAGAAAAATATGGATCTTTATAAAGAGTATCCGGCTCATATCGTGTTCTTGCGCCGCGCTTTCGCCGTAGTGGCTGGCGTGCTGGCTCTGCCGGTGATGCTGTTCTGGAAAGATCGTGCACGTTTTTACAGCTATCTGCACCGCGTCTGGGCGAAAACCAGCGAGAAGCCGGTGTGGATGGATCAGGCCGAGAAAGCGACCTGCGATTTCTACTGATACGAAGACTACACATAGCAATAAAAAAACCGCCAACAGCAATGTGGCGGTTTTTTTGTCCCTCGGGATTCGCGGTCCGTTGGGTGGTTTTGCAGCCCCTACCCGGGATTTTTATCATACCCTCCTGTAAGCAGATGGCAATCCCTCGAAGCCTTTATAAATTCCTAATTTTATTCGAGTATCTTACCTTCTCAGCGGATGTTAATTATGATGCTGCGTCCCTTTCCGCCATCTCGCAAATGGGCATCGGTCCTGGGAAAGGTGTATTTACAGCCGTAAAGCAGCCCGCCTACCCGGGCTTGTGTCCACCGACTTATCACCGGTGGTGAACGGTGGAGCGGTTAGCAGCAGGGACCGCATAATGAAACGCTATTTTTGCATCGCGTTCATTGTCGCCAGCGTACTCGTTGTAAAGAGCGATGAGCCGAATGGGTTTGTCGTTTTATCCACGATAGCGCAGGACAAGTAGCGCCAAGGCCGCCGCGGGCGGCCTTTTTTATTTCATCCCGTCTACACTTCATGGCAAAGTAGTTCAATGCATGCTTTTTCCTTTTACGGCATGCCCTTACGGACATAATGGATAATTGCCTGGAGTTTTATGCCCACCCATCTGGTTTGGTTTCGCGCGGACCTGCGCGTACATGACAACATCGCCCTTGCGGCAGCCTGCCGCGCCAAAGACGCTAACGTATTGGCACTGTTTATGGCCACGCCCGAGCAGTGGCGGCAGCACGATATGGCCCCCCGGCAGGTGGCCTTGCTCCGGGCGTATCTGAACGATCTGCAGCACTCCCTCGCTGGAAAAGGCATACCGCTTCTCTATAAAGAGGTGGGTGATTTTGCCGCACAGCTTCAGACGGTGCAGGAGATCTGTAAGCAGCACAAGGTCACGCATCTTTTTTACAACTATCAGTACGAATTCAACGAGCAGCAGCGCGACCGTCAGCTGGAGAAGATGCTGGAAGGGGTGGTCTGCGAAGGGTTTGATGACAGCGTAATGCTGGCACCGGGCAGCGTGATGACCGGCAACCACGAGATGTATAAAGTTTTTACTCCGTTCAAAAATGCCTTTATCAAACGTCTGAAAGAGGCGCTGCCGGAGTGCGTTGCCGCGCCTGCCGTGCGAGGCGAAGCCATAAAAGAGCTGCCTGAGCTGACGTTTGATTACCCTCAGCAGCCGTTTGATGAAACGCTGTTCCCCGCCGATGAGAAATCTGCCATCGCCCAACTGCGCCAGTTCTGCAAGCAGGACGCGGCCAGTTACGACGCGCGTCGGGATTTTCCCGCCATCGAGGGTACCAGCCGCCTGTCGGCCTGTCTGGCGCTGGGTGCGATCTCACCGCGCCAGTGTTTGCATCGTCTGCTGGCGGAGCAGCCGCAGGCGTTGGAGGGCGGCGCAGGGTCCGTCTGGCTGAATGAGCTTATCTGGCGCGAGTTTTATCGCCATCTGATGACCTTTCATCCTGGTTTGTGTAAGCATCGGCCCTTCATTGGCTGGACCGATAATGTAAAGTGGCAATCGAATGATAAGCAGCTGAAAGCCTGGCAAAACGGGCAGACGGGCTATCCAATAGTCGATGCCGCCATGCGTCAGCTTAATGAGACGGGGTGGATGCACAACCGCCTGCGAATGATTACCGCCAGCTTTCTGGTGAAGGATCTGCTTATCGACTGGCGTATCGGAGAGCGCTATTTTATCTCTCAGTTGATCGATGGCGATCTCGCGGCGAATAACGGCGGCTGGCAGTGGGCGGCCTCTACCGGCACCGATGCCGCACCCTATTTCCGGATTTTCAATCCGACCACGCAGGGGCAAAAATTTGATGCGGACGGCGAGTTTATCCGCCGCTGGGTTCCTGAACTTAACGGTATACCTGCTAAAGCGATCCACGAACCGTGGGCATGGGCGGATAAACAGCGTGTAAAGCTGGATTACCCTCGTCCGATTGTCGACCATAAACAGGCGCGTGTCGCCACGCTGGCGGCGTACGAAGCTGCCCGCAAAGCATAAGAGAGTGATGATGAAAAACAGCGAACTGGAAAGCCTGATTAACGAAAAACTGAACAGTACCTCCTTCAGCGATTACGGCCCGAACGGGCTCCAGGTTGAAGGCCGTGAGACGGTGCAAAAAATTATCACCGGCGTGACGGCAAGCCAGGCGCTGCTGGACGAGGCCGTTCGTCAGAACGCCGACGCGGTGATTGTTCATCACGGTTACTTCTGGAAAAACGAATCGCCGATTATTCGTGGGATGAAGCGCAATCGCCTGAAAACGCTGCTGGCTAATGACATCAACCTGTACGGCTACCATCTGCCGCTGGATGCGCACCCGGAGCTCGGCAACAACGTCCAGCTGGCGCAGCTACTGGGGATTACCGTGATGGGTGAAATTGAGCCGCTGGTGCCGTGGGGCGAGCTGGCGATGCCGGTTCCGGGGCTGGAGCTGGCCTCGTGGATTGAAGCGCGCCTGGGCCGTCGTCCGCTGTGGAGCGGTGATACCGGTCCGGATACGGTGAAGCGTGTCGCATGGTGTACCGGTGGCGGTCAGGGCTTTATCGACAGCGCCGCGCGCTTCGGTGTTGATGCCTTTATCACTGGCGAGGTTTCCGAGCAGACCATTCACTCGGCGCGTGAACAGGGGCTGCATTTTTACGCCGCTGGCCATCACGCCACCGAGCGCGGCGGCATTCGCGCCCTCAGCGAGTGGCTGACGGAAAATACCGATCTGGATGTGACCTTTATTGATATCCCTAACCCAGCCTGACGAGAGGTAGTTAAGTGCAGCGAGCGCGTTGTTATCTTCTGGGTGAAACCGCAGTGGTTCTGGAGCTTGAACCACCGGTGACGCTTGCCACGCAAAAGCGTATCTGGCGGCTGACCCAGCGTCTGGCCGACATGCCTGAAGTGGTTGAGACCATTCCGGGTATGAATAACATAACCGTCGTGCTGCGTAGCCCGCATACCCTGGCGCTGGATGCCATTGAACGTTTGCAGCGCTGGTGGGAAGAGAGCGAGGCGCTGGAACCGGAGTCGCGCGCCATTCAGATCCCGGTCGTTTATGGCGGTACGGGTGGGCCAGATCTTGGCGTGGTGGCAGACCACTGCGGATTAACAGAAAAGCAGGTTGTTGAGCTGCACAGCTCGGTTGACTACGTGGTCTGGTTCCTTGGGTTTCAGCCCGGATTCCCGTATCTGGGCGGATTATCTCCCCGGCTGCATACGCCACGCCGTGCCGAGCCGCGCGTGAGCGTGCCGGCGGGGACGGTGGCTATCGGCGGTGAGCAGACCGGCGTTTATCCGCTGACATCGCCTGGCGGCTGGCAGCTTATAGGGCATACCGCTACACCGTTATTTGAACCCGGGCTGGAGACGCCAATACTCTTGCGTCCCGGGGATACCCTTCGCTTTATTCCGCAGAAGGAGGGTGTATGTTAACGCTTATTCGCGCCGGGCTTTACACCTCCGTACAGGATGCCGGTCGCTTTGGTCTGCGCCAGTCGGGCGTGAGCTACTGCGGTGCGCTTGACCGTCCTTCGCTGGAGATTGCCAACCTGCTTGTGGGCAACGAAGGCAGCACGGCGGCGCTAGAAATTACGCTGGGTCAGTGTGTGATTGAGTTTGGTCAGGAAACCTGGTTTGCCTTAACCGGCGCAGGGTGTGATGCGACGCTGGATGGCAAAGCGGTGTGGACCGGCTGGCGGCTGCGGGCGAAAGCCGGGCAGCGCCTGACGCTCAAACGTCCGCTGCACGGCGTGCGTAGCTATCTCGCGGTGGCTGGCGGCATTGACGTGCCGGAGGTGCTGGGTTCATCCAGTACCGATCAGAAGGCCGGGATCGGCGGTCACGAAGGACGTTTGTTGCGCGACGGCGATCGGCTGGCAATCAAACCCTCCGCGCGCCATTTCTCGACCACGCAGGGCGTAAAACAGCTGCTGTGGGGAAACCAGATCCGCGCCTTACCGGGGCCGGAATATCATGAGTTTGACGAGGCTTCTAAAGAGTCCTTCTGGCGTGCGCCGTGGAAGATCAGCCCGCAGAGTAACCGCATGGGCTACCGCCTTCAGGGGCAGCCGCTGACCCGCACGACGGACCGGGAGCTGCTTTCCCACGGTTTATTGCCTGGGGTTATTCAGGTGCCGGGAAACGGTCAGCCCATCGTATTAATGAACGATGCGCAAACTACCGGCGGCTATCCGCGCATTGCCTGCATCATTGAAGCGGATCGCTACCATCTGGCGCAAATTCCCCTCGGCCAGCCGATTCACTTCGTGCAGTGTTCGCTGGAGGAGGCGCTTAAGGCGCGGCAGGATCAGCAGCGTTATCTTGAACAGCTGGCGTGGAGGCTTGATGGTAAAGATTGATTTGAACGCCGATCTGGGGGAGGGAAGCAGCGCTGATTCGGAACTGATGACCCTGGTCACCTCGGTCAATATCGCCTGCGGCTTTCACGCGGGTGATGCCCAAACCATGCTGGAGAGCGTGCGTAATGCCATTAAAAACGGCGTCGCGATTGGGGCTCACCCCAGCTTTCCCGATCGGGAAAACTTTGGCCGCACGGCGATGGATCTTCCCCCTGAGACGGTCTACGCTCAGGTGCTCTACCAGATCGGCGCGCTGGAGGCGATGGTGCGCGCCCAGAACGGCGTGATGCGCCACGTGAAGCCGCACGGCATGCTCTACAACCAGGCGGCTAAAGATGCGGATCTGGCGGACGCCATTGCCCGGGCGGTGCGGGACTGTAATCCGCAGCTGATTCTGGTAGGCCTTGCGGGCAGCCAGCTGATTCGTGCCGGAGAACGGCTGGGCCTGACCACCCGTCAGGAAGTGTTTGCCGATCGGGGATACCAGCCGGACGGAAGCCTGGTGCCGCGGACGCAGGCCGGGGCGCTGATTACCGACGAAGCTAAAGCGCTGGCGCAGACGCTGGAGATGGTGCGCGCCGGGCGGGTGATCGCCGTGGACGGAACACCGGCAAACGTGCAGGCCGATACGGTATGTTTACACGGCGATGGCGAGCATGCGCTCCAGTTCGCGCGCCGCTTGCGGGCAGCGTTTTCTGAAGAGAGTATCCTCGTCAGCGCCGAATAATGACGATAAGGACACAAAAATGCCTGAAGGTCCGGAGATCCGCCGCGCGGCGGATAGCCTGGAGGCGGCGATAAAGGGCAAACCCCTGACGGATGTCTGGTTTGCTTTTCCTCAACTGAAACCGTTTGAATCACAGCTGGTGGGCCAGACGGTGACCCATATTGAAACGCGCGGCAAAGCCTTGCTTACGCACTTTTCCCATAACCTGACGTTATATAGCCATAACCAGCTTTACGGCGTCTGGCGCGTGGTGGAGGCGGACGAGCAGCCGCAAACCACTCGCGTGCTGCGCGTCAGGCTGCAAACGGCGGATAAGGCGATCCTGCTCTATAGCGCGTCGGATATCGAAATGCTTACGCCGGAGCAGCTGCTGACGCACCCGTTTCTGCAGCGGGTCGGGCCGGACGTGCTGGACATGCGCCTGACGGCGAGCGACGTGAAGGCCCGGCTGTTATCACCTAAATTTCGTAACCGACAGTTTTCCGGTTTGTTTCTCGACCAGGCCTTTCTGGCCGGGCTGGGCAACTACCTGCGGGTAGAGATCCTCTGGGAAGTCGGGCTGGCGGCGCAGCATAAAGCGTCTGAGCTGAATGATGAACAGCTGGAGGCGTTGTCCCACGCGCTGCTGGATATTCCCCGGCTCTCGTACAACACGCGCGGCGTGGCGGATGAGAACACGCATCACGGGGCGCTGTTCCGGTTCAAGGTGTTTCATCGGGCGGGGAAGAAGTGCGAGCGATGCGGCGGGATTATCGACAGGATTATGCTCTCTTCCAGACCTTTTTACTGGTGCCCGCACTGCCAGAAATAAAAGTAAAACGGTAACCCTTGGGTTACCGTTTTTAATGTTTTCACCCTCTCCCTGTGGGAGAGGGCCGGGGTGAGGGCATCAGGCCGCACCCAACATCTTTTAGCGCTTCAGGTCAGACTTAAAATCACGCTGCTCGTAGCCGGTATACAGCTGACGAGGACGGGCGATTTTCATGCCTTCGCTGTGCATTTCGTTCCAGTGCGCAATCCAGCCTACGGTACGGGCCATAGCGAAGATCACGGTGAACATGGAAGACGGAATGCCCATCGCTTTCAGAATAATGCCAGAGTAGAAATCGACGTTCGGGTAGAGTTTCTTCTCGATGAAGTACGGGTCGTTCAGTGCGATGTGTTCCAGCTCCATCGCCACTTCCAGCAGATCATCTTTGGTACCCAGCTCTTTCAGCACTTCGTGGCAGGTTTCACGCATGACGGTGGCGCGCGGGTCGTAGTTTTTGTAAACACGGTGACCGAAGCCCATCAGGCGGAAGGAGTCATTCTTGTCTTTCGCGCGACGCACGAACTCAGGAATGTGCTCAACGGTGCTGATCTCTTCCAGCATCTTCAGTGCCGCTTCGTTCGCGCCGCCGTGCGCCGGTCCCCACAGGGAAGCGATGCCCGCAGCGATACAGGCGAACGGGTTCGCGCCTGAAGAGCCCGCGGTACGGACGGTAGAGGTAGAGGCGTTTTGTTCGTGGTCAGCGTGCAGGATCAGAATACGGTCCATTGCGCGTTCCAGCACCGGGTTCACTTCGTACTCTTCGCACGGTGTGGAGAACATCATGCGCAGGAAGTTACCCGCGTAAGAGAGGTCATTGCGCGGATACACAAACGGCTGGCCGATGGAGTATTTGTAGCACATCGCCGCCATGGTCGGCATTTTGGACAGCAGGCGGAACGCCGCGATATCACGGTGACGCGGGTTATTCACGTCAAGGGAGTCGTGGTAGAACGCCGCCAGCGCACCGGTGATACCGCACATCACCGCCATCGGGTGAGAGTCACGGCGGAACGCATGGAACAGACGGGTAATCTGCTCATGGATCATGGTGTGACGGGTCACGGTGGTTTTGAATTCATCGTACTGTGCCTGCGTCGGTTTTTCTCCGTTCAGCAGGATGTAGCACACTTCCAGATAGTTGGATTCGGTGGCTAACTGATCGATGGGGAAGCCGCGATGGAGCAGGATACCTTCGTCACCGTCAATGTAGGTGATTTTGGATTCGCAAGATGCGGTAGAGGTAAATCCAGGGTCAAAGGTGAATACACCTTTAGAGCCCAGCGTACGGATATCAATAACATCCTGACCGAGCGTGCCTTTTAGCACATCCAGTTCAATAGCAGTGTCACCATTTAGGGTGAGCGTTGCCTTTGTATCAGCCATTTACGGTCTCCTTAGCGCCTTATGCTTAAGACTGCGCTTTACCGGATTTGCTTTCAGCTGTTAATCACCGTTACCAGATTGTTATTTGGCTTTCCGCTCAGCTCACGAGGACAAACCAGGGTACAGAGCTATGGCGCCTTGCAGGTAAACGAATGAAATATCAGTGAAACCACAGCAAATCAGCGTTTTTGCAGTCCGAATTATTCAAACCTGTATATCACTAATAACTGTCCTGATAACTTCGGTCAATACCATCACACTGTTACATAACTATTTGTCAGGTGAAAGAGAGACCTCATAACTTTTGCGCATTATATGCCTTTTCTGATGACGTTTGTAACAATATTGTTTAACATTTGTCAAATCAGATGATTAAAAATTAAAAAGATGTTGTTATCGTGACCCTGATCACTGTTCCAGAGAAAACCCGACAAACTGTATGTAGGTTAATTGTAATGATTTTGTGAACGGCCTATACTGCCGCCAGGTCTCCGGAACACCCTGCAATCCCGAGCCACCCAGCGTTGTAACGTGTCGTTTAAGCATCTGGAAGCAGTGTTTTGCATGACGCGCAGTTATAGAAAAGGAACGCTGCTTGACCCGCATCGCAGTCCGGAGGAAGGAAACAATAAGAACAGCATGTGGGCGTTATTCATGATAAGAAATGTGAAAAAACAAAGACCTGTCAATCTGGATCTCAAAACGATCCGGTTCCCTGTAACAGCAATAGCGTCCATTCTGCACCGCGTTTCTGGTGTGATTACGTTTGTGGCGGTCGGTATTTTGCTGTGGTTACTGGGCACCAGCCTCTCTTCCCCTGAAGGATTCCTCCAGGCCTCTGCCATCATGAACAGCTTCTTCGTGAAATTCATCATGTGGGGCATTCTGACCGCGCTGGCGTACCACGTCGTTGTGGGTGTTCGCCATATGCTGATGGACTTTGGCTACCTGGAAGAGACTTTCGAAGCCGGGAAACGCTCCGCTAACATTTCATTTGTGATTACTGTCGTGCTTTCACTTCTCGCAGGAGTTCTCGTATGGTAAGCAACGCCTCCGCATTAGGACGCAACGGCGTACATGACTTCATTCTGGTCCGTGCTACCGCCATCGTTCTCACTCTTTACATCATCTATATGATCGGTTTCTTCGCTACCAGCGGCACGCTGACGTGGGAAATCTGGAGTGGGTTCTTCGGATCCGCCTTCACCAAAGTGTTCACCCTGCTGGCTCTGTTCTCCATCCTTATTCATGCGTGGATTGGCATGTGGCAGGTGTTGACCGATTACGTTAAACCGCTGGCGATTCGCCTCCCACTGCAGCTGGCCATTGTTGTTGCACTGGTGGTTTACGTTATTTATGGATTCGTTGTGGTGTGGGGTGTGTAATGAAACTGCCAGTCAGAGAATTTGATGCTGTTGTAATTGGTGCCGGTGGCGCAGGTATGCGTGCCGCACTGCAAATTTCCCAGAGCGGCCAGACCTGTGCGCTGCTCTCTAAAGTTTTCCCGACCCGTTCCCACACTGTGTCTGCGCAGGGCGGTATCACCGTTGCGCTGGGTAATTCCCATGAAGATAACTGGGAATGGCATATGTACGACACGGTAAAAGGTTCCGACTACATCGGCGACCAGGATGCCATCGAATATATGTGTAAAACCGGCCCGGAAGCGATTCTGGAGCTGGACCACATGGGTCTGCCGTTCTCCCGTCTGGAAAATGGCACCATCTATCAGCGTCCGTTTGGCGGCCAGTCGAAAAACTTCGGCGGTGAGCAGGCGGCACGCACCGCGGCGGCGGCTGACCGTACCGGTCACGCACTGCTGCACACCCTGTATCAGCAGAACCTGAAAAACCATACCACCATCTTCTCCGAGTGGTACGCGCTGGATCTGGTGAAAAACGCCGATGGCGCAATCGTCGGCTGTACCGCGCTGTGCATCGAAACCGGTGAAGTGGTTTACTTCAAAGCCCGTGCTACCGTGCTGGCTACCGGCGGTGCAGGCCGTATCTATCAGTCCACCACCAACGCCCACATCAACACCGGTGACGGTGTCGGTATGGCTATCCGCGCGGGCGTGCCGGTGCAGGATATGGAAATGTGGCAGTTCCACCCAACCGGTATCGCCGGTGCGGGCGTTCTGGTAACAGAAGGCTGCCGCGGTGAAGGTGGCTACCTGCTGAACAAACACGGCGAGCGCTTCATGGAGCGTTATGCCCCGAATGCGAAAGACCTGGCGGGTCGTGACGTGGTGGCGCGTTCCATCATGATCGAAATCCGTGAAGGCCGCGGCTGTGACGGCCCATGGGGTCCACACGCGAAGCTGAAGCTCGACCACCTGGGTAAAGAAGTTCTGGAGTCCCGTCTGCCGGGCATCCTGGAACTGTCCCGCACCTTCGCACACGTCGACCCGGTGAAAGAGCCGATTCCGGTTATCCCAACCTGCCACTACATGATGGGCGGTATTCCGACCAAAGTGACCGGTCAGGCGCTGACCGTAAACGAGCAGGGCGAAGACGTGGTTATTCCTGGCCTGTTCGCGGTAGGCGAAATTGCCTGCGTATCCGTACACGGTGCAAACCGTCTGGGCGGCAACTCCCTGCTGGACCTGGTGGTGTTTGGTCGTGCGGTGGGCCTGCATCTGCAGGAATCTATTGCCGAGCAGGGCGCGCTGCGTGACGCGACCGACGACGAAATTGATGCCTCTCTTGAGCGTCTCAACCGCTGGAACGGTAACCGCAACGGCGAAGATCCGGTGGAAATCCGTAAAGCGCTGCAGGAATGTATGCAGCACAACTTCTCGGTATTCCGTGAAGGCGACGCGATGGCCAAAGGTCTTGAGCAGCTGAAAGCGATCCGCGAGCGTCTGAAAAATGCCCGTCTGGACGACACCTCCAGCGAATTCAACACCCAGCGCGTTGAGTGCCTGGAGCTGGATAACCTGATGGAAACCGCGTTCGCGACGGCGATGTCGGCAAACTTCCGTACCGAAAGCCGTGGCGCGCATAGCCGCTTCGACTTCCCGGATCGTGATGACGAAAACTGGCTGTGCCATTCCCTGTATCTGCCAGAGTCGGAATCCATGACGCGTCGTAGCGTCAACATGGAACCGAAACTGCGTCCGGCGTTCCCGCCGAAGATTCGTACTTACTAATGCGGAGACAGGATAATGAAACTCGAATTCTCAGTTTATCGTTATAACCCGGATGTTGATGACGCTCCGCGTATGCAGGACTACACCCTGGAAGCGGAAGAAGGTCGCGACATGATGCTGCTGGATGCCTTAATCCAGCTGAAAGAAAAAGATCCTACGCTGTCGTTCCGCCGCTCCTGCCGTGAAGGGGTTTGTGGTTCTGACGGGGTGAACATGAACGGCAAAAATGGCCTGGCCTGCATCACGCCAATTTCAGCGCTGCAGCATCCTGGTCAGAAAATTGTTATCCGTCCTCTGCCAGGCCTGCCGGTCGTGCGTGATTTGGTGGTAGACATGGGGCAATTCTATGCACAATATGAGAAGATTAAGCCTTACTTATTGAATAATGGGCAAAATCCACCCGCTCGCGAGCACTTACAGTCTCCTGAGCAGCGTGAAAAACTCGATGGGTTGTACGAGTGTATTCTCTGCGCATGCTGTTCAACGTCCTGCCCGTCGTTCTGGTGGAACCCGGACAAGTTTATCGGCCCGGCCGGTTTGCTGGCTGCCTATCGCTTCCTGATCGATAGCCGCGACACCGAAACCGATAGCCGTCTGGAAGGACTGAGTGACGCTTTCAGCGTATTCCGCTGCCATAGCATCATGAACTGCGTCAGTGTGTGTCCGAAGGGGCTGAACCCGACGCGCGCCATCGGCCATATTAAGTCGATGCTGCTGCAGCGCAGTGCGTAAGTAGTGAGAGGGGAGCGGTGTTCCCCTCACCCTAACCCTCTCCCTAAGGGAGAGGGGACAGATTGCAGGAAATCTTTAAAAACTGCCGACGGCATTCCCCCTCTCCCTTAGGGAGAGGGTAGGGGTGAGGGTAAAGACCCTTAGACAGTTTCTAAAGGTTCCTTCGCGGGCCAAAGTAAAAGAGCTCGCAGGTGAACCCCGGCACGTACACGTGGTGTGCGTGGTAGTTTCTACGGCGAAAGTAAGCATAAAAATGCTTAAGGGATCACGATGCAGAACGGCGCAATGAAAGCCTGGCTGGACTCTTCTTTCCTTTCTGGTGCGAACCAGAGCTGGATTGAACAGCTCTATGAAGACTTCTTAACCGATCCTGACTCAGTGGACGCAAACTGGCGTTCCATGTTCCAGCAGTTGCCTGGCACAGGGGTCAAACCGGATCAATTCCATTCCAAAACACGTGATTATTTCCGTCGTCTGGCGAAGGATGCCTCACGTTACTCTTCTGCGATTTCCGACCCTGACACCAATGCGAAGCAGGTTAAAGTCCTGCAGCTTATCAACGCTTATCGCTTCCGCGGTCACCAGCATGCGAATCTCGATCCGCTGGGACTGTGGAAACAAGACCGTGTGGCCGATCTCGATCCGGCATATCACGATCTGACCGAGGCCGATTTCCAGGAAAGCTTTAACGTAGGTTCCTTTGCCATCGGCAAAGACACGATGAAGCTGGGCGATCTGATTGACGCGCTCAAGCAAACCTACTGCGGCTCCATCGGCGCGGAATACATGCACATTACCTCTACCGAAGAGAAACGCTGGATCCAGCAGCGCATCGAATCCGTAGCGGGGCACGCGACCTTCTCGGCTGACGAGAAAAAACGCTTCCTGAACGAACTGACCGCAGCGGAAGGGCTTGAGCGCTATCTGGGCGCGAAATTCCCGGGCGCAAAACGCTTCTCGCTGGAAGGCGGCGACGCGCTGGTGCCGATGCTGAAAGAGCTGATTCGTCACGCAGGCAAGAGCGGCACCCGTGAAGTGGTACTGGGCATGGCGCACCGTGGTCGTCTGAACGTGCTGGTCAACGTGCTGGGTAAAAAACCTCAGGACCTGTTCGACGAGTTCGCGGGCAAACATAAAGAACACCTCGGCACCGGCGACGTGAAGTACCACATGGGCTTCTCGTCGGATATCGAAACCGAAGGCGGTCTGGTTCACCTGGCGCTGGCGTTTAACCCGTCACACCTGGAAATCGTTAGCCCGGTGGTTATCGGTTCCGTGCGTGCGCGTCTGGATCGTCTGGACGAGCCGAGCAGCAATAAAGTACTGCCAATTACCATCCACGGTGATGCGGCTGTAACAGGGCAGGGCGTGGTTCAGGAAACCCTGAACATGTCGAAAGCGCGTGGTTATGAAGTGGGCGGTACCGTTCGCATCGTGATCAACAACCAGGTGGGCTTTACCACCTCTAACCCGCTGGACGCGCGTTCTACCCCGTACTGCACCGACATCGGTAAGATGGTGCAGGCGCCAATCTTCCACGTTAACGCGGATGACCCGGAAGCCGTTGCTTTCGTTACCCGTCTGGCGCTGGACTTCCGTAATACCTTTAAACGCGATGTGTTCATTGACCTCTTCTGCTACCGCCGTCATGGCCACAACGAAGCGGACGAGCCAAGTGCAACCCAGCCGTTGATGTATCAGAAAATCAAAAAACACCCGACCCCGCGCAAAATCTATGCTGACAAGCTGGAGAGCGACAAAGTGACGACGCTGGAAGATGCGACCGAAATGGTCAACCTCTACCGCGACGCGCTGGATGCGGGTGAATGCGTGGTCAAAGAGCTGCGCCCGATGAACATGCACTCCTTTACCTGGTCGCCGTACCTCAACCACGAGTGGGATGAGAGCTACCCGAACAAGGTTGAGATGAAGCGCCTGCAGGAGCTGGCTAAACGCATCAGCACCGTACCGGACGCTATCGAGATGCAGTCTCGCGTGGCGAAAATCTACGCTGACCGTCAGTCCATGGCGGCAGGCGAGAAGCTGTTCGACTGGGGCGGCGCGGAAACGCTGGCCTACGCAACGCTGGTTGACGAAGGCATTCCTGTTCGTCTGTCCGGTGAAGATGCCGGCCGTGGGACCTTCTTCCACCGTCACGCGGTTGTTCACAACCAGTCCAACGGTTCAACCTACACCCCGCTGCAGCACGTGCACAACGGTCAGGGCCAGTTCAAGGTCTGGGACTCCGTGCTGTCTGAAGAAGCGGTTCTGGCCTTCGAATACGGTTACGCCACCGCAGAACCACGCACTTTGACCATCTGGGAAGCGCAGTTCGGTGACTTTGCCAACGGTGCGCAGGTGGTTATCGACCAGTTCATCTCATCCGGCGAGCAGAAGTGGGGCCGTATGTGTGGCCTGGTAATGCTGCTGCCGCACGGTTATGAAGGTCAGGGTCCGGAGCACTCCTCCGCGCGTCTGGAACGTTATCTGCAGCTCTGCGCCGAGCAGAACATGCAGGTCTGCGTGCCGTCCACCCCGGCTCAGGTCTACCACATGCTGCGTCGCCAGGCGCTGCGCGGTATGCGCCGTCCGCTGGTGGTGATGTCGCCGAAATCCCTGCTGCGTCACCCGCTGGCCGTGTCCAGCCTGGACGAACTGGCGAATGGCACCTTCCTGCCAGCCATCGGTGAGATTGATGAACTGGATCCGCAGGGCGTGAAGCGCGTGGTGATGTGTTCTGGTAAGGTTTATTACGACCTGCTGGAACAGCGCCGCAAGAACGATCAGAAAGATGTCGCCATCGTGCGTATCGAACAGCTTTATCCGTTCCCGCATCAGGCGATGCAGGAAGTGCTGAAACAATATGCTCACGTACATGACTTTGTCTGGTGCCAGGAAGAGCCGCTTAACCAGGGCGCATGGTACTGCAGCCAGCATCATTTCCGTGAAGTGATTCCATTTGGGTCAGCCCTGCGTTATGCAGGTCGCCCGGCCTCCGCCTCTCCGGCGGTAGGGTATATGTCCGTTCACCAGAAGCAGCAACAAGATCTGGTCAATGACGCGCTGAACGTCGATTAATTAAAGGATACAAAATGAGTAGCGTAGATATTCTTGTTCCCGACCTGCCTGAATCCGTAGCAGATGCGACCGTCGCTACCTGGCACAAAAAACCAGGCGATGCCGTTAAGCGCGATGAAGTGCTGGTAGAAATCGAAACTGACAAAGTGGTACTGGAAGTACCGGCTTCGGCGGATGGCGTTCTGGACGCGGTGCTGGAAGATGAAGGTACCACCGTAACTTCTCGTCAGATCCTGGGTCGCCTGCGTGAAGGCAACAGCGCGGGCAAAGAGTCCAGCGCGAAATCTGAAGAGAAAGCCTCTACGCCGGCTCAACGCCAGCAGGCTTCTCTGGAAGAACAGTCTAACGACGCCCTCAGCCCGGCGATCCGTCGCCTGCTGGCTGAACACAGCCTCGACCCGGCAGCCATCAAAGGCACCGGTGTGGGCGGTCGTCTGACCCGCGAAGACATCGACAAACACCTTGCGAAAGCGCCAGCTCAGGCAGAAGCGAAAGCCCCTGCGGCAGCACCGGCAGCACAGCCTGCTCTGGGTGCCCGCAGCGAAAAACGCGTGCCGATGACCCGCCTGCGCAAGCGCGTGGCCGAGCGTCTGCTGGAAGCGAAAAACTCCACCGCGATGCTGACCACCTTCAACGAAGTGAACATGAAGCCAATCATGGACCTGCGCAAGCAGTACGGTGACGCGTTTGAAAAACGTCACGGTATCCGTCTGGGCTTTATGTCCTTCTACGTGAAGGCGGTAGTTGAAGCGCTGAAACGCTACCCGGAAGTGAACGCGTCTATTGACGGCGATGACGTGGTTTACCACAACTATTTCGACGTCAGCATGGCGGTTTCTACTCCACGCGGCCTGGTAACGCCGGTTCTGCGTGATGTGGATACCCTGGGTATGGCTGACATCGAGAAAAACATTAAAGAGCTGGCTGTTAAAGGCCGCGACGGCAAGCTGACCGTAGACGACCTGACCGGCGGTAACTTCACCATTACCAACGGCGGCGTATTCGGCTCGCTGATGTCTACCCCGATCATTAACCCGCCGCAGAGCGCGATCCTGGGTATGCATGCCATTAAAGATCGCCCGATGGCGGTAGACGGTAAAGTTGAGATCCTGCCAATGATGTACCTGGCGCTCTCTTACGATCACCGCCTGATCGACGGCCGCGAGTCCGTGGGCTTCCTGGTCGCGATTAAAGAGCTGCTGGAAGATCCAACCCGTCTGCTGCTGGACGTCTAGTTTTGCAGTCTTGCCCGGCGGCGTATGGCTGCCGGGCCAATAAAAGCACGACCTAACGATTACCTGAAGGATGGATAGAACACATGAACTTACATGAATATCAGGCCAAACAGCTGTTTGCCCGGTATGGCTTACCGGCTCCGGTGGGTTATGCCTGTACTACCCCGCGTGAAGCAGAAGAAGCCGCATCTAAAATCGGTTCCGGCCCTTGGGTAGTTAAGTGTCAGGTTCACGCTGGTGGCCGTGGTAAAGCGGGCGGTGTGAAGGTTGTTAAGAGCAAAGAAGAGATTCGTGCGTTTGCTGAACATTGGCTCGGCAAGCGTCTGGTAACGTACCAGACAGATGCGAACGGCCAGCCGGTTAACCAGATCCTGGTTGAAGCGGCGACCGACATCGCAAAAGAACTGTACCTGGGCGCGGTTGTTGACCGTAGCTCCCGTCGCGTGGTGTTCATGGCGTCTACCGAAGGCGGCGTGGAAATCGAAAAAGTGGCGGAAGAAACCCCGCACCTGATCCACAAAGTGGCAATCGATCCGCTGGCGGGCCCAATGCCTTACCAGGGTCGCGAGCTGGCGTTCAAACTGGGCCTGGAAGGCAAGCTGGTTCAGCAGTTCACCAAGATCTTCATGGGTCTGGCAAACATCTTCCTGGAGCGCGACCTGGCGCTGATCGAGATCAACCCGCTGGTGATCACCACTCAGGGCGACCTGATCTGCCTCGACGGCAAGCTGGGCGCTGACGGCAACGCGCTGTTCCGCCAGTCGGATCTGCGCGAAATGCGCGACCAGTCTCAGGAAGATCCACGTGAAGCACAGGCTGCACAGTGGGAGCTGAACTACGTGGCGCTGGACGGCAACATCGGCTGCATGGTTAACGGTGCGGGCCTGGCAATGGGCACAATGGACATCGTTAAGCTGCACGGCGGTGAGCCAGCAAACTTCCTCGACGTAGGCGGTGGCGCAACCAAAGAGCGCGTAACCGAAGCGTTCAAAATCATTCTCTCTGACGACAACGTGAAGGCCGTTCTGGTTAACATCTTCGGCGGCATCGTTCGTTGCGACCTGATCGCTGACGGTATCATCGGTGCGGTAGAAGAAGTGGGTGTTAACGTTCCGGTTGTTGTGCGTCTGGAAGGTAACAACGCTGAACTCGGCGCGAAAAAACTGGCTGACAGCGGCCTGAATATTATTGCAGCGAAAAGTCTGACGGATGCAGCTCAGCAGGTTGTTGCCGCAGTGGAGGGGAAATAATGTCAGTTTTAATTAATAAAGATACCAAGGTTATCTGCCAGGGCTTCACCGGTAGCCAGGGGACTTTCCACTCCGAACAGGCGATTGCCTACGGCACGCAGATGGTTGGCGGCGTAACGCCAGGTAAAGGCGGTACCACGCACCTGGGCCTGCCGGTATTCAACACCGTGCGTGAAGCCGTAGAAGCGACGGGCGCAACCGCGACCGTGATCTACGTTCCGGCACCGTTCTGCAAAGACTCCATTCTGGAAGCGATCGACGCAGGCATCAAACTGATCATCACTATTACTGAAGGCATCCCGACGCTGGATATGCTGACCGTGAAGGTGAAGCTGGATGAAGCAGGTGTGCGCATGATCGGCCCGAACTGCCCTGGCGTTATCACCCCGGGCGAATGCAAAATCGGCATCATGCCGGGCCACATTCACAAGCCGGGTAAAGTGGGCATCGTGTCCCGTTCCGGTACGCTGACCTATGAAGCCGTTAAGCAGACCACCGATTACGGCTTCGGCCAGTCCACCTGCGTGGGCATCGGCGGTGACCCGATCCCGGGCTCTAACTTCATCGACATCCTGAAGCTGTTCCAGGAAGATCCACAGACCGAAGCGATCGTGATGATCGGTGAGATCGGCGGTAGCGCGGAAGAAGAAGCCGCTGCTTACATCAAAGAACACGTGACCAAACCAGTTGTCGGTTACATCGCGGGTGTGACCGCGCCGAAAGGCAAGCGTATGGGTCACGCGGGTGCGATCATCGCCGGTGGTAAAGGTACGGCTGATGAGAAATTCGCAGCGCTGGAAGCCGCAGGCGTGAAGACCGTTCGCAGCCTGGCGGATATCGGCGAAGCACTGAAATCCATCATTAAGTAAGTCCTCTCTGCTCCCCGAAAGGGGGGGCGTTGAAGTATAAAAATGTCCGTTTCGACATGGTTGGCCGCTGTAAAGCGGCCTTTTTTATTGCCTGCGTCTGGCGACTAGCGTGAACTTGTAATCATCGGTATTGAACACGTTGCGGCTGTATTCAAATACCCGTCCGTCCTTCAGAAACCCGCGGGAGACTTTTTCCAGGATCGGCTTTGCCGGATCGAGCGACAGTGCGGCGATCGCCTCCTCTGACGGCATGATCGGCACCAGCTCCTGTTCGCTGCGATCGATAACCAGCTTTTTGATCTGCTCAACGTAGTGGTATTTCGAATTCTCCATCACTTCCCAGGTGAGGTCGGGGAACATGGCCAGCGGCATCCACGTTTCTTCCAGATTTACCGGTTTTTGTTTGATAAAGCGGACGCGTTTGACGTGCCAGACTTTATCGTCATGAGAGAGATTCAGCTTTTCGGCAAGTTTTGCATCGGCTTTCAGCACTTCGAAAATGCTTACCTCACTGTGGGTATCCACGTTCCGGTCGGCCAGTTTTTCGTAAAACCCGGTGAGCTGGTAAATGTCGTAATTGACGCGCTCTTCTTTTACGTAGGTGCCGCTGCCCTGAATGCTCTCGACGATCTGCTCTTCCGTAAGCAGCTTCAGCGCCTGTCTCACCGTAACGCGACTCACGTTGAATGCCTCCTGAAGGCTGGATTCCGTCGGTAACGCATCGCCAGGCTTTAACTCTCCTTCATTAATTTTCTCGCGAAGCGCTTCTGCTATCTGCCGGTACATCGGTTTGTTACCCATCGTTATGCCTTTCTAATACCTTTTCATGGAATTATGCCTCCCACTTAGAATTTGTAAATAATACAAATTAAATACAAATTTGAATTGTTAGTGAAAGTGATCACATAAATGTATTGTATGAGCTGCCACAATTGCCGCCAGACAATAACAACGTATGTGTGAGGATCTTATGAACCTGACGACTCTGACCCGCACCAGTGCTGTCTGCGTGCAGGCGCACTATGCCAGCCGTGATGAGGCCATTCGCCAGCTTACAATGCGGCTGGTGGCGCTGGGCAAAATTACAGATGGCGATGCATTTTTGGCGGAGGTCTACCGTCGCGAATCGCAGGGGCCAACCGCCCTGGGTGAAGGGCTGGCTGTCCCGCATGGTAAATCGAGCGCGGTGAACGAAGCGGCTTTTGCGGTTGCTACGCTGTGCGAACCGCTGGATTGGGAGGGGGTGGACGGCCCTGAAAAGGTTGAGATGATCGTCCTGCTGGCCATCCCGCCAGCTGAAGCGGGATCCACGCATATCCAGGTGCTGACGGCGCTGACGTCTCGCCTTGCCGATGATGTCCTCCGGGAACGCGTTATGGCTGCAGAGACGGCAGAGGATCTGCTTGATGCGTTGAACGGTGTCTCGCAGGAAGACGAGGCTGATACGCGGGTGAATGCACCAACCGTCGTCTGTGTCACTGCCTGTCCGGCGGGGATCGCGCATACCTATATGGCCGCAGAGTACCTGGAAAAAGCGGGACGTAAGCTCGGCGTCAACGTGGTGGTCGAAAAGCAGGGGGCGAACGGTATTGAAGGGCGTATTACTGCCCAGCAGCTACAGGAGGCGAAAGCATGTATTTTTGCCGCAGAAGTGGCGATCAAAGAGAGCGAGCGCTTTCAGGGCATCCCCGCCATTTCCGTGCCCGTCGCGGAACCCCTGCGCCATGCTGAAGCGTTGATTGAGCGCGCGCTGGCGCTAAAGCCTTCTACCGATGCGCGCCATGCGCAGGTCGATACCGAAACGAAAAAGCGCGTTAAAGCTGAACTCAAGCAGGCGCTTCTCAGCGGCATCTCTTTTGCGGTGCCGCTGATCGTCGCCGGCGGTACGGTGCTGGCCGTATCGGTACTGCTGGCGCAAATCCTTGGCCTGCAGCACCTGTTTGACCAGGAAAACTCGTGGCTTTGGATGTACCGCAAGCTTGGCGGCGGCATGCTCGGCATTTTGATGGTGCCTGTCCTGTCGGCCTACACCGCCTACTCGCTGGCGGATAAACCTGCGCTGACGCCGGGCTTTGCGGCCGGTCTGGCTGCCAACATGATCGGCTCCGGTTTTCTCGGCGCTATCGTCGGCGGGCTGATCGCGGGCTATCTGATGCGCTGGGTGAAAAACCACATCCGGCTTAGTAGCCGCTACAACGGCTTTCTGACTTTTTATCTCTATCCGGTGATTGGCGTGCTGGGCGCGGGCAGCCTGATGCTGTTTGTGATTGGCGAACCGGTGGCCTGGCTCAATAACACGCTCACCGTCTGGCTTAACGGTCTGTCCGGCGCGAATGCGCTGCTTCTGGGGGCAATCCTCGGGTTTATGTGCTCATTCGATTTGGGTGGCCCAGTCAACAAAGCCTCTTACGCGTTCTGCCTGGGGGCGATGGCGAACGGGGTATACGGTCCCTATGCCATCTTTGCTTCCGTCAAAATGGTCTCAGCCTTTACCGTCACGGCGTCAACGATGCTGGCACCGAAGCTGTTCAAGTCATTTGAAATTGAAACCGGCAAATCGACCTGGCTGCTCGGCCTCGCGGGCATTACCGAAGGGGCGATTCCGATGGCGATAGAAGATCCGCTTCGCGTTATTGGCTCATTTGTACTCGGATCCATGGTGACAGGCGCGGCTGTCGGTGCGATGGGGATCGGGTTGTCTACGCCGGGGGCCGGGATTTTCTCTCTTTTTTTACTTCACGATGCCGGGTTGGGTGGTGTGGTTGCTGCGGCGGGCTGGTTTGGCGCGGCGCTGGTGGGTACCGCTATCTCCACCCTGGTTCTGCTGCTCTGGCGACGCCAGGCGGTAAAAAAGGGCAACTACGTCACTGAAGACGCCTTATCGTAAAAACGCACAAACAGGAAACGAAGATGAAAGCTGTATCTCGCGTTCATATCACGCCGCATATGCACTGGGACCGTGAGTGGTACTTCACCACCGAAGAGTCGCGTATTCTTCTGGTCAATAATATGGAAGAGATCCTGACCCGTCTGGAGCAGGATGATGAGTACAAATACTACGTCCTCGATGGACAGACGGCGGTGCTGGAGGATTATTTTGCCGTTGTGCCCGAAAACCGCTCTCGCGTGAAGGCGCTTGTCGAACGTGGAAAACTGATTATCGGCCCCTGGTATACCCAGACCGATACCACGATTGTGAGCGGCGAGTCGATTGTCCGCAACCTGATGTACGGCATCCGGGATTGTATGGCCTTCGGCGAGCCGATGAAGATCGGCTATCTGCCGGATTCGTTTGGCATGTCCGGTCAGCTTCCGCATATCTATAACGGGTTTGGCATTACCCGCACGATGTTCTGGCGCGGTTGTTCTGAACGCCACGGGACCGATAAAACCGAATTTCTCTGGCAGAGCCAGGACGGCAGTGAGGTCACGGCACAGGTGCTGCCGCTGGGCTACGCGATTGGTAAGTACTTACCGGAGGACGAAGCGGGGCTGCGAAAACGGCTCGACAGCTATTTTGAGGTTCTGGAAAAGGCGTCCGTCACCAAAGCGATTTTGCTGCCCAACGGCCACGACCAGATGCCGCTGCAGCAGAACATTTTCGCGGTGATGGAGAAGCTGCGTGAAATCTATCCGCAGCGTCAATTTGTGATGAGCCGGTTTGAGGAGGTCTTTGATCGCATCGACGCGCACCGCGATGACCTGGCAACCTTAAAAGGTGAGTTTATCGACGGGAAATACATGCGCGTGCACCGGACCATCGGCTCCACGCGCATGGATATCAAAATCGCCCATGCGCGTATTGAGAACAAAATTGTCAATATCCTTGAGCCGCTGGCGACGCTTGCCTGGACGCTGGGCTTCGACTATCACCACGGCCTGCTGGAGAAGATGTGGAAAGAGATCCTCAAAAACCACGCTCACGACAGCATCGGCTGCTGCTGCAGCGACAAGGTGCATCGCGAGATTGTCTCCCGCTTTGAACTGGCTGAGGACATGGCAGATAACCTGACGCGTTTCTTTATGCGCAAGATTGTCGACAACATGCCGCAAAGCGACGCCGATAAGCTGGTGATGTTCAACCTGATGCCCTGGCCGCGTGACGAGGTGATGAACACCACGATTCGACTGCGCGCCAGCCAGTTCCGTCTGCGGGATGACAAAGGCAATGAGATCCCGTATTTCATTCGCAGCGCGCGCGAGCTAGACCCAGGCCTCATTGACCGGCAGATTGTTCACTACGGCAATTACGAACCGTTTATGGAGTTTGATATTCAGCTCAGCCAGATACTGCCGGCGATGGGCTACCGTACGCTGTTTATCGAACCTAACGTGGCCGGGAAGGTGCTCTCTCCGGGGGTAAATACCGCATCCTTACTTGAAAACGCCTTCTGGCAGATTGACTTAAATGACGACGGTACGCTGCGCCTGCGCGACAAAAAAACCGGGCTTGTTTATGACCGCGTGCTGGAAATCGAAGAGAGCTCGGATGATGGCGATGAGTACGACTACTCACCTTCGCGGGAAGAGTGGAGACTCACTTCCACGCAGGGCGAGCATGAATTTGAGGTTACGCATGAAGGCTGGCAGAGCAGGGCGGTTATCCGCCATCGAATAGCCGTTCCGGCGAACCTGGCCGAACGCGCGGCGCGCCAGCGAAACGGCTATCTCGACGCTGAATTTGAGATTACGCTAAGCCATAACAGCAGACGCATTGACGTGGCGGTGTGCCTGGATAATCAGGCCAACGACCACCGCGTTCGCGTGCTCATCCCAACGCCGTTTATGACAGAGGAAGTGTTAGCGGATACGCAGTTTGGCTCGATCACTCGCCCGGTGCAGGACGCGGCGATGGAAAACTGGCGGGAGGAGGGGTGGAAAGAAGCGCCGGTTCCCGTCTGGAATTTACTTAACTACGCCGTATTGCAGGAAAAACGAAACGGGCTTGCGCTATTTACCGAGGGGCTGCGTGAATTTGAAGTCGTGGGCGATGAACAAAAAGCATTTGCTCTGACCTTGCTGCGCGGCGTTGGGGTACTCGGCAAAGAAGATCTGCTCCTGCGCCCCGGCAGACCATCCGGTATCAAAATGCCGGTCCCGGACTCTCAGGTGCGTGGTCCGCTAAGCTGTCGCTTTAGCCTCTTCAGCTTCAGCGGCTCGCCGGAAAACGCGGGTGTCGCGCAGCAGGCTCAATCGTGGTTAACGCCGGTGCAGTGTTATAACAAGATCCCCTGGGATGCAATGAAGCTGAATCGCGCGTCGTTGACCACGCCGGAAAGTTACAGCCTGTTAGCGCTTTCGCCAACGGGATGCGTACTCAGTGCGATCAAAAAAGCGGAAGATCGCGATGAGCTCATTCTTCGTCTGTTCAACCCTTCGCAGTCCAGAGCATGTGACGCGACGCTAGCCGTCAATCCGGGGGTGAAGCGGTGCTGCGAAACGGACATGAATGAACGGCTGAAGGACCACGGTGAAGACGAAGGCATTGTCGGGGCGTTCAAACCGGGACAGTCGCGAACCTTTAGCCTTCTTCTTGCCTGAGAACCGCTGATATCATTAAAAGGCTGCACTGTTTGCGGCCTTTTTCATTAATAGTCACTCCGCGGTGTTAAGTTAGGGGGGGGGTAAAAGTAAAATAAATGTAATTACGAAGGGTTGCATAAATGCCATGGAAAAATAACCCGGCCTGACTATGCTTTATTGTTTGCCGCGCATCGAAATGAGGCTTTTGTTTCGCGTTAATTAAAATCACTTCTGTTTATATTTTTTTTCGTCTTCGATAACCAATCACATCTTTACATGCACATATCATTAACATGGTTTTTACCATTCTTACCACGATTAAACATAGTTAACATCAAGGTTTGTTTTTGATTTAAATCAAAGTTTAATCCTTGGAAAAAGGTGTCGAAAAGCGCTAAATTGTCCCCGATCAAAATGGCCGAAAAGTGGTAATTTTGCTATAAATTGATCGCCGTCGAAAAACGTAAATGTGATTCAATAAAAACCTGTTTATTGTAAGGGTTTTGCAGCGTATTATATTTGCGGGATCAATTTGAGTTTTTTATTAACGTATTTGTAACCTCACGTCATCGTTTTTATCCTCCTTCAGGGTAATAACGACGACAAGGATGCGAATAATTTGTATTGGGGCATGCGTGTGGATCTCTCTCTGACGGGGTTCACTCTCGGAGTCTTCATGCGATGAGCAAGGAGTCATGATGTTAGATATAGTCGAACTGTCGCGCTTACAGTTTGCCTTGACCGCGATGTACCACTTCCTGTTTGTGCCACTGACGCTCGGTATGGCGTTCCTGCTGGCCATTATGGAAACGGTATACGTTCTCTCCGGCAAACAGATTTATAAAGATATGACCAAGTTCTGGGGCAAGTTGTTTGGTATCAACTTCGCACTGGGCGTGGCAACCGGTTTGACCATGGAGTTCCAGTTCGGGACTAACTGGTCTTACTATTCCCACTATGTCGGGGATATCTTCGGTGCGCCGCTGGCCATTGAAGGTCTGATGGCATTCTTCCTCGAATCCACCTTTGTAGGTCTGTTCTTCTTCGGCTGGGACCGTCTGGGTAAAGTCCAGCATATGGCGGTGACCTGGCTGGTGGCATTAGGTTCGAACCTGTCCGCGCTGTGGATCCTGGTGGCGAATGGCTGGATGCAGAACCCTATCGCGTCTGATTTCAACTTCGAAACTATGCGTATGGAGATGGTCAGCTTTGCCGAGCTGGTCCTGAACCCGGTTGCGCAGGTTAAATTCGTTCACACCGTCGCCTCTGGCTACGTGTGCGGTGCGATGTTTGTACTGGGCATCAGCTCTTACTACATGCTGCGCGGTCGTGACTTCGCGTTTGCTAAGCGCTCCTTTGCTATCGCTGCAAGCTTCGGTATGGCAGCAATCCTCTCTGTTATCGTTCTGGGTGATGAATCCGGTTACGAAATGGGTGACGTGCAGAAAACCAAACTGGCTGCCATCGAAGCCGAATGGGAAACCCAACCGGCGCCTGCTGCCTTTACGCTGTTCGGCATTCCCGATCAGGACGCGCAGGAAAACCGCTTCGCCATTCAGATCCCTTACGCGCTGGGTATCATCGCCACCCGTTCTGTTGATAAGCAGGTGACCGGTCTGAAAGAGCTGATGGTTCAGCACGAAGAGCGTATCCGTAACGGTATGAAAGCCTACTCGCTGCTGGAACAGCTGCGTGCCGGTTCTACCGACCAGGCCGTTCGCGACCAGTTCAACAACGTGAAGAAAGATCTGGGTTACGGTTTGCTGCTGAAGCGTTATACCCCGAACGTTTCTGATGCGACAGAAGCGCAGATCCAGATGGCAACCAAAGACTCGATTCCACGCGTTGCGCCACTGTACTTCGCATTCCGTATCATGGTGGGCTGCGGCATCATCATGCTGCTGATCATTGCGGCGTCCTTCTGGTCCGTGATTCGCAACCGCATCGGCGAGAAAAAATGGCTGCTGCGCACCGCGCTGTACGGTATTCCACTGCCGTGGATCGCTATCGAATCCGGCTGGTTTGTTGCGGAGTACGGCCGTCAGCCATGGGCGATTGGTGAGGTACTGCCAACGGCGGTAGCGAACTCGTCCCTGACAGCGGGCGACCTGATCTTCTCCATGCTGCTGATCTGTGGTCTGTACACCCTGTTCCTGGTGGCTGAACTGTTCCTGATGTTCAAGTTCGCGCGCCTTGGCCCAAGCAGCCTGAAAACCGGTCGCTATCACTACGAGCAGTCCACCGCGACTACTCAGCCGGCACGCTAAGACAGGAGTCATCAAATGATCGATTATGAAGTATTGCGTTTTATCTGGTGGCTGTTGATCGGCGTTCTGCTGATCGGTTTCGCCGTCACGGATGGTTTCGACATGGGGGTGGGGATGCTCACCCGTTTCCTCGGTCGTAATGACACTGAGCGTCGAATCATGATCAACTCCATCGCCCCTCACTGGGACGGTAACCAGGTGTGGCTGATCACCGCTGGCGGCGCGCTGTTCGCTGCCTGGCCGATGGTCTACGCGGCTGCGTTCTCCGGCTTCTACGTGGCGATGATTCTGGTGCTGGCCTCTTTATTCTTCCGTCCGGTTGGTTTCGACTACCGTTCCAAGATTGAAGACACCCGCTGGCGCAACATGTGGGACTGGGGCATCTTCATCGGTAGCTTCGTTCCACCGCTGGTGATCGGCGTGGCGTTCGGTAACCTGCTGCAGGGCGTACCGTTCCACCTGGACGAATACATGCGTCTTTATTACACCGGTAACTTCTTCCAGCTGCTGAATCCGTTTGGCCTGCTGGCCGGCGTGGTGAGCGTGGCGATGATCATCACTCAGGGCGCAACCTATCTGCAGATGCGTACGGTTGGTGAACTGCACCTGCGTTCGCGCGCGACGGCTCAGGTCGCTGCGCTGATCACGCTGGTCTGCTTTGCACTGGCCGGTGTGTGGGTGGTGTACGGCATTGATGGTTATGTGGTGACGTCTGCAATCAATCATACTGCGCCGTCTAATCCGCTGACCAAAGAAGTGGCGCGTCAGGCAGGTGCATGGCTGGTGAACTTTAACAATACCCCTGCGCTGTGGGCTATCCCGGCTCTGGGCGTATTGCTGCCGCTGCTGACCGTGTTGACGTCTCGTCTGGAGAAAGGCGCGCTGGCGTTCGTGTTCTCATCACTGACCCTGGCGTGCATCATCCTGACATCGGGTATCGCGATGTTCCCATTCGTCATGCCATCCAGCACCATGCTGAATGCTAGCCTGACCATGTGGGACGCAACGTCCAGCCATATGACGCTGAACCTGATGACGTATGTTGCTTGCGTGTTCGTTCCGATTGTTCTGGCCTACACCATCTGGTGTTACTGGAAAATGTTCGGTCGTATCACTAAAGAACATATCGAAAGCAACACCCACTCTATGTACTAAGTAAGGAGCTGAATATGTGGTATTTCGCATGGATTTTAGGGACGCTTCTTGCCTGTGCATTTGGTGTCATCACTGCCCTGGCGCTTGAGCACGTCGAAGCGACCAAAGCGGGTGAAGAAAAACACTGATGAATATTATCGCGAAACTTTACGCGGTAATGGACAAGCGCCCGTTACGGGCGCTTTCTTTAGTGATGGCATTACTGCTGGCAGGTTGTATCTTCTGGGACCCTTCGCGCTTTGCAGCGAAAACCAGCGAGCTTGAAATCTGGCACGGCTTCCTCATTATGTGGGCGGTGTGTGCAGGTGTGATCCACGGCGTGGGCTTTCGTCCGAAAACCGTTCACTGGCAGGGAATTTTTTGCCCGCTGATTGCCGATCTGGTGCTTCTCGCCGGTTTGATTTTCTTCTTCTTCTGAATAAGAAATGTCCGTTAACGTTATGGGCTTACCCGAGCCCATAAAAATTTACTCTCCGTTTACTTTCTCCCATTCCCAACCCTCTTTCCCGCGCGTATAGTAGCGAAGTTTAAAAGCATTAACTTTTGTTGCATTACCGGGATGTAAAGTGAATACAACGCTGTTTCGATGGCCGGTTCGTGTCTATTACGAAGATACCGATGCCGGTGGTGTGGTTTACCACGCCAGCTACGTTGCTTTTTATGAACGGGCACGCACAGAGATGCTGCGCCATCATCACTTTAGTCAACAGGTGCTGTTGGCTGAGCGAGTTGCCTTCGTGGTACGCAAGATGACGCTTGAGTATTTTGCGCCTGCCAGACTCGACGATATGCTCGAAGTCCAAACTGAAATTACATCAATGCGCGGGACCTCACTGGTTTTCACGCAGCGGATAGTCAACGCAGAGAATACCGTACTGAACTCAGCTGAAGTGCTGATTGTTTGTGTTGATCCAACCATAATGAAGCCTCGTGCGCTTCCTAAGTCTATTGTCGCGGAGTTTAAGCAGTGACTGACATGAATATCCTTGATTTGTTCCTGAAGGCAAGCCTTCTGGTTAAACTTATCATGTTGATTTTGATTGGTTTTTCAATCGCATCCTGGGCCATCATCATCCAGAGAACGCGTATCCTCAATGCCGCTGGCCGTGAAGCTGAAGCGTTTGAAGATAAGTTCTGGTCGGGTATTGAGCTTTCTCGTCTGTATCAGGAAAGCCAGGGGCGCCGTGAAAACCTTACAGGCTCCGAGCAAATTTTTTATAGCGGTTTCAAAGAGTTTGCTCGTCTGCATCGTGCAAACAATCATGCGCCAGAAGCGGTGGTGGAAGGTGCCTCGCGTGCGATGCGCATCTCTATGAACCGCGAGCTGGAAAATCTCGAAACGCATATTCCATTTCTCGGCACTGTCGGTTCCATCAGCCCGTATATCGGCCTGTTTGGTACCGTGTGGGGGATCATGCACGCCTTTATCGCGCTGGGCGCGGTGAAGCAGGCGACGTTGCAGATGGTTGCACCGGGTATCGCTGAAGCACTGATTGCGACCGCTATCGGTCTGTTTGCGGCAATTCCTGCGGTTATGGCTTACAACCGTCTGAACCAGCGCGTGAACAAACTGGAACTGAACTACGACAACTTTATGGAAGAGTTCACTGCGATTCTGCACCGTCAGGCGTTTACCAGCACCGAGAGCAACAAGGGGTAAACCATGGCCAGATCGCGTGGACGAGGTCGTCGCGAGCTCAAGTCCGAAATCAATATCGTTCCACTGCTGGACGTCCTGCTGGTACTGCTGCTGATCTTCATGGCGACAGCGCCAATCATTACCCAGAGTGTGGAAGTGGATCTGCCGGATGCGACAGAATCACAGGCGGTGAGCACCAATGACGATCCTCCGGTTATCATTGAGGTTTCCGGCGTAGGGCAATACAGCGTCGTGGTTGAGAAAGATCGTATGGATCAGCTGCCGCCTGAGCAGGTTATTGCTGAAGCGCAGCGTCGCCTCGAGTCAAATCCGAAAACGGTCTTCTTAATCGGTGGCGCGAAAGACGTACCCTACGATGAAATTATTAAAGCGCTGAACTTGCTACATAGTGCGGGTGTTAAGTCAGTTGGCTTAATGACCCAACCTATTTAATCATCCGCGTAGTTTTTGGGAACCGATAGTGTCAAAGGCAACCGAACAGAACGACAAGCTTAAGCGAGCGATAATCGTCTCCGCAGTGCTGCACGTGATTCTCTTTGCAGCGCTGATCTGGAGTTCGTTCGACGAGCATATTGATGCATCAGCCGGCGGCGGTGGAGGGTCTTCCATTGACGCCGTGATGGTGGATCCCGGTGCGGTAGTACAGAACTATAATCGCGAACAACAGCAGAAGGCGAGTGCCAAACGGGCTGAAGAGCAGCGTGAAAAACAGTCGCAACAGCAGGCGGAAGAACTGCGTGAAAAGCAGGCCGCAGAGCAGGAGCGTCTGAAGCAGCTTGAGAAAGAGCGTTTGCAGGCGCAGGAAGCCGCGGAACAGCAGAAGCAAGCCGAAGAGGCCGCGAAGAAAGCCCAGGAACAGCAAAAGCAGGCGGAAGAGGCGGCAGCAAAAGCCGCAGCGGACGCGAAAGCGCAGGCTGATGCCCAGGCAAAATTAGCGGCAGAAGCGGCGAAGAAAGCCGCTGCTGATGCTCAGAAGAAAGCTGAAGCGGAAGCCGCGAAGAAAGCCGCTGCTGATGCCCAGAAGAAAGCTGAAGCGGAAGCCGCGAAGAAAGCCGCCGCTGATGCTCAGAAGAAAGCCGAAGCGGAAGCCGCGAAAAAAGCCGCTCAGGAAGCAGAGAAGAAAGCTGCTGCCGAGGCCGCGAAGAAAGCGGCTGCTGCTGAGAAAGCGGCTGCAGAAAAAGCTGCCGCCGCTGAAAAAGCCGCTGCCGATAAAAAAGCTGCAGCTGAGAAGGCTGCCGCCGATAAGAAAGCTGCTGCTGAGAAGGCCGCTGCCGATAAGAAAGCTGCTGCTGATAAAGCGGCTGCCAAAAAGGCCGCAGCCGCTGAAAAAGCCGCTGCCGCCGCAGGGGTTGACGATCTGCTGGGCGATTTGAGCTCAGGTAAGAATGCACCGAAAACGGGCGGTGGGGCGAAAGGAAACAACGCAGCGCCGACGGGAAGTGGTAACACTAAGAGTAACGGTGCGACAGGGGCTGAAATCAACGGTTATGCCGCGCAGATTAAATCCGCTATTGAAAGCCGATTCTATGATGCGTCTTCCTATACCGGTAAAACGTGTACGTTGCGTATAAAACTGGCTCCGGACGGCATGCTGCTGGATATTAAGTCTGAAGGTGGCGACCCGGCTTTATGTACTGCGGCCCTGGCTGCAGCGCGTCAGGCGAAGATGCCTAAACCGCCGTCTCAGGCAGTTTACGAAGTCTTCAAAAATGCGCCGCTGGACTTCAAACCTTAAGTTACATTTTCCCCGTGCAAACGGGGAAAAATAGACCAGGTTTAGTCACAGGGTTCTGGTAGTTTTGTCTATTTGAGTTTGTTAACATTCTGCTAAATTATCGTGGGTAAGGTTACCCGGATAAGGGAGATATGATGAAGCAGGCATTACGTGTAGCATTTAGTTTTTTAATGCTGTGGGCAGCAGTATTGCACGCAGAAGTACGTATCGAGATCACCCAGGGGGTGGACTCGGCACGCCCAATCGGTGTTGTTCCGTTCCAGTGGGCCGGTCCTGGCGCTGCACCTGAAGATGCCGGTGGCATCGTGGCGGCTGACCTGCGTAACAGCGGTAAATTCAACCCGTTAGATCGTTCTCGTCTGCCGCAGCAGCCGGGCAGCGCGCAGGAAGTACAGCCTGCAGCATGGTCTGCACTGGGTATTGATGCCGTGGTTGTGGGTCAGGTTACGCCTAACCCGGACGGCTCTTACAACGTGGCCTGGCAGCTGGTGGATACCGGCGGTGCACCGGGTACCGTTCTGGCACAGAACTCTTACAAGGTCACTAAGCAGTACCTGCGCTACGCGGCACACGCTGCCAGCGATGCGGTATTTGAAAAACTGACCGGCATTAAAGGGGCGTTCCGTACCCGTATTGCTTATGTGGTACAGACCAACGGTGGTCAGTTCCCGTATGAGCTGCGCGTATCTGACTACGACGGCTACAACCAGTTCCTGGTGAAACGTTCTTCTCAGCCGCTGATGTCTCCAGCCTGGTCTCCGGACGGTTCTAAACTGGCCTATGTAACCTTCGAAAGCGGCCGTTCAGCGCTGGTTATCCAGACGCTGGCAAACGGTGCTGTTCGTCAGGTGGCCTCTTTCCCACGTCACAACGGTGCGCCTTCCTTCTCTCCGGACGGGTCTAAACTGGCGTTTGCGCTGTCAAAAACAGGTAGCCTGAACCTGTACGTGATGGACATTGGCTCTGGCCAGATTCGTCAGGTGACCGACGGTCGCAGCAACAACACCGAACCTTCATGGTTCCCGGACAGTCAAAACCTGGCGTTTACCTCTGACCAGGCTGGCCGTCCACAAATTTACAAAGTCAACATCAACGGCGGTGCTCCGCAGCGTATTACCTGGGAAGGTTCGCAGAACCAGAACGCAGACGTGAGCAGCGACGGTAAATTTATGGTAATGGTGAGCTCCAACGGTGGGCAGCAGCACATTGCCAAACAGGATCTGGTAGCGGGTGGCGTTCAAGTTCTGTCGTCAACGTTCCTGGATGAAACGCCAAGTCTGGCACCTAACGGCACGATGGTAATCTACAGCTCTTCTCAGGGGATGGGATCTGTGCTGAATCTGGTTTCTACAGATGGGCGTTTCAAAGCGCGTATTCCGGCAACTGATGGACAGGTAAAATCACCTGCCTGGTCGCCGTATCTGTAAATAATAATTAATTGATTACTAAAGGAATCATAGAAATGCAACTGAACAAAGTGCTGAAGGGGCTGATGATCGCTCTGCCTGTAATGGCAATCGCAGCGTGTTCTTCTAACAAGAACGCCAGCAATGACCAGAGCGGCGAAGGCATGATGGGTGCCGGCACCGGTATGGACGCGAACGGCAATGGCAACATGTCTTCTGAAGAGCAAGCGCGTCTTCAGATGCAGCAGCTGCAGCAGAACAACATCGTTTACTTCGATCTGGATAAATACGACATCCGTTCTGACTTCGCTGCGATGCTGGATGCTCACGCTAACTTCCTGCGTAGCAACCCATCTTACAAAGTCACCGTAGAAGGTCACGCGGACGAACGTGGTACTCCAGAGTACAACATCTCCCTGGGTGAACGTCGTGCTAACGCTGTTAAAATGTACCTGCAGGGTAAAGGCGTTTCTGCTGACCAGATCTCCATCGTTTCTTACGGTAAAGAAAAACCTGCAGTACTGGGTCACGACGAAGCGGCTTACTCCAAAAACCGTCGTGCCGTACTGGTTTACTAAGAGAATTGCATGAGCAGTAACTTCAGACATCATCTGTTGAGTCTGTCGTTACTGGTTGGAATAGCGGCCCCCTGGGCCGCTTTTGCTCAGGCACCAATCAGTAGTGTCGGCTCAGGCTCGGTAGAAGACCGGGTCACTCAACTCGAGCGTATTTCTAACGCTCACAGCCAGCTTTTAACCCAACTCCAGCAACAACTCTCCGATAACCAAAACGATATTGACTCTCTCCGCGGCCAGATTCAGGAAAGCCAGTATCAGTTGAACCAGGTTGTGGAACGTCAGAAGCAGATTTTGCTGCAGATGGATAGCCTGAGCAGCGGTGGTGCAGCAGCACAAGCACAGCCAGCCGCGGGCGATCAGACCGGTGCGGCGACATCAGCTCCGGCTGCGGATGCTTCTGCTTCAACAGGTGCGCCTGTACAGAGCGGTGACGCGAATACGGACTACAACGCGGCCATTGCCCTGGTGCAGGATCAATCTCGTCAGGATGACGCGCTTGCTGCGTTTCAGAACTTTGTTAAGAAATACCCTGATTCCACTTATCAGCCAAATGCGAATTACTGGCTCGGTCAGCTGAATTACAACAAGGGTAAAAAGGACGATGCGGCGTTTTATTTTGCCTCCGTGGTAAAAAACTACCCGAAATCGCCAAAAGCGCCTGATGCGATGTACAAAGTGGGCGTCATCATGCAGGACAAAGGCGACACTGCGAAAGCTAAAGCGGTTTACCAGCAGGTAGTCTCAAAATTCCCGGGTACCGAAGGTGCTAAGCAGGCGCAAAAACGTCTGAATTCGATGGGATGATTATCGCATGACCAGAAATCGCGTTATTTCTGGTCGTGCAGCATGATTCGTAAGCAGTTAAGTGATCTTCATCGAAATTTTTGTTGCGCTGAATTCTTAAATCAGTAATATATGCCGCCGTTGCCACGGGATATCAAACAACGTGAAAACAGCGTAAAAGTGGGTCGTTAGCTCAGTTGGTAGAGCAGTTGACTTTTAATCAATTGGTCGC
>NZ_JUMS01000014.1:0-38905 GCF_001059415.1 Enterobacter sp. 940_PEND | reverse complement strand
TTGTTCCCTCTCCCTGTGGGAGAGGGTCAGGGTGAGGGCATCAGGCCGCATATATCCGGCGTTTAAGCCGCACGATCGTCCCGATTCGCCATCACCTTCGGCGTATTCACCTCAATCCAGTCCGCCAGCGCGGCGACCTTCTCGCTCACCTCAATCCCCATCGGCGTCAGACTATACTCTACGTGCGGCGGCACCACCGGATACGACACGCGATCGACAAACCCGTCCAGCTCCAGCGCCTGGAGTGACTGGGACAGCATCTTTTCGCTCACTCCGCCCATTTTACGGCGCAGATCGCTAAAGCGATGCGTACCCTGGCGCAGGGCCAGCAGAATCAGGACACCCCAGCGGCTGGTGACGTGTTTGAGCACTTCGCGTGAAGGGCACTGTTCCGCGAAAAGATTGCCATCGCGCACGAGTTCGCTGAGCGTCGGTATCGTTGTTTTCATACTTACCTTTTTGTACGTACTTACTAAAAGTTAGCTATGGTGCTAGTGTGCCACAACACCAGACAAACACGAAGGAGATTCATCATGATCGCGATTACCGGCGCTACTGGCCAGCTTGGCCATCTCGTTATCGAACAGCTTTTGAAAACCGTACCGGCCAGCCAGATTGTGGCCATCGTGCGTAACCCGGCGAAAGCGCAAGCCTTAAGCCAGCAGGGGATTGTGGTGCGTCAGGCAGACTACACGGATGAAGCCGCCTTCGCCGCCGCGCTGAGCGGCGTGGATAAGCTGCTGCTGATCTCTTCCAGCGAAGTCGGCCAGCGCGCGACCCAGCACCAGAACGTGATTAACGCCGCCAAAGCCGCTGGCGTGAAATTTATCGCCTACACCAGCCTGCTGCATGCGGACAACTCCCCACTGGGCCTGCACGTTGAACACGTTGCCACTGAAAAAGCGCTGGCGGCATCCGGCATTCCTTATGCCCTGCTGCGCAATGGCTGGTATACCGAAAACTACCTGGCGAGCGCGCCGCCTGCGCTGGAACACGGCGTGTTTATTGGTGCGGCAGGCGAAGGCAAAATTGCCTCTGCCACCCGTGCAGACTATGCCGCGGCGGCAGCGAAAGTGATTACAGAAGAGGGCCACGCGGGCAAGATCTATGAACTGGCGGGCGACCAAGGCTGGACGCTGAGCGAACTGGCGGCAGAACTCAGCAAACAGAGCGGGAAGCCGGTAACCTATCAGAATCTCAGCGAAGCGGATTTTGCCGCCGCGCTGAAAAGCGTCGGCCTGCCTGCCGGGCTGGCAGATATGCTGGCGGACTCCGATGTGGGTGCGTCCAAAGGGGGACTCTTTGACGATAGCCATACGTTGAGCAAACTGATCGGGCGCGCAACGACGCCGCTGGCGCAGAGCATTAAAGCCATTCTGTAACGGCCTGAGCGTTTTTTCCTGCGGCCGGGTCATTCATCTTACCCGGCACGCTATGCTGCGCAAAAATAAGGTGCCTGAGAAAATACAGGCACCTTTATTTATTAATAATAAAAACAGAGATAACGATTAAAAGTCCGGGTATTGTTTATCCGTCGCGTACGTTATCGGTTTTTCAAATCCAGGAATGGTGATGCCATTCATATCAATCTTAATATCTTCCTCATTTATCCCCTGCTGGCCAAAAAGATAAATGACATTGAGTTCACCCTGCGACGCCGCCTGGTCGTACGCGTTAGCATGACGTCGCACCTGGCGGTTACGCTGCTGATAATCCGCAAACACCGCTTCCCCATAGCGTTTGCGCAACCATTGATGGGTAAGCTTTGGCGAGTAAACCACCCCCGTGGCATTATTACCGCCAAAGCCTTTTGAATTAATAAACGCGATTTGTCCCTGGTCTTCCTCTAATTTGCAGTCCTGAAGAGGAATGGTTAAGCGCGCGTTGTTCACCTGCGGCGCGATGCGGGACACGCTTTTAATTCCCGGCAAAATACCATAGCGGAAGACGCCGAGGCAGCCGATCAGCTGGTCGCCGCTGGCGGGGCCCAGAGAGTGGCCGAGATACGATTTCACCGCCGTCACCGGCCAGTCGCGAATCGAAAAGGCTTGCGCAACGCGGTCAAAAATATCCGCCTCGGAGACGCAATTCTTCGGCGTGCTTGATCCGTGCGCCTGAATAAACGATCCCTTCTGCACCGTCTCTATCCCGGCCATCGATACCGCAGAGGCTACGGCTTTCGCCATGGTGATGTAGTTCCCCGGCCCCGGCGACGCAATAGAACGTTTATAGCCGTCAGCGTTGATGAAGACATTTCCCACCGAACCGTGGATCTCTGCGCCAAGCTGCAGCGCCAGCTCGTCGTCCATTAACACGACATACTGGCTGGATTCTGCGATAACAAAACCGCAGCTGTTGCCAAACGGGCGGCTGCTGTTGCGCCAGTCGGCCGTTTCCGTTTCATCAATGTGCTTAAGCTTGCTCTCCGTTGCCAGGGCGCCCATGGCATCGAAGCCTTCAATCACTTCTGAGGTAACCGGCGCTTCGGCGCTGCCAACGACGGCTACGCGAATGCGCCCCGCTTTGATATCTTCGACTGCCGCATTCAGGTTATACAGAAACGTGGCGCACGCCCCCAGCGTGGCGCTGGTATGACCGACGCTACCCAGCACATAGGCATTGAGGAAATCGGCGCACATGCTGTTCAGGCCCAGCGGGCACTGTTTGGCGCTGACGCGATGGCCTTTCAGGCGCGACTGCAGCATTCCGCCAAAGCCATAATCGTCGAGCTGCCCCATGATATTGCCCGAATAGACGCCGAGCTGATCCGGCGTGATTTTGGCCTGTATCTCTCGCCACGGGATCCCCAGGGCGTTGATGGCATCTGACGCACCGACAATCGCCATCTGTAACGCCCGCGGATGGAACTGCGAATTGTAATGGTCGCCCGGACGGAATCCCTGCGGCAACAGCCCTGCAGCCTGAACCTCCGTGCGCAGCAACGCCTCAATTTTGCAGTCCATCTCTCCCTGAACGGTAATACGGACACGCCGATCCGCTAATTCTTCAACGTGCCATCCCGCCGGTAAGGGTTGAGGTAATTGCCTGGCAGATATATTAAAACTGAATCCCTCTTCGCCTGAAGCCATATTCAATTTTGCATGGCTGGCAATAGCATCGACATCAAAATAGTCGCGCGTAATTTTTCTGATAAGGGTTCCCTCAAGCACCTCGTCTTTTATCCTCGCGGCGGCCTGAGCAGGTGTGAATATTTTACCGGAAACGTCGCAATACCCACCTTCATCATATTTAAGCATGCCCATCAGAATGGCTAACGATAATAATGTTTCCTGCCTTTCCTTTTCCGATAATGACTCAATAATCATGCGACGAAATGCATGATGTGAAGAACTACGACCAGCTGGACCATAGCCACCAAAAGCCGTTATTACGGGTAATTTCACCATAATTCATCCTCTCGTGGTCGTGCATTTATTTTATTAAGCAAGTGCGATAATTTCAGATATTAGTTTACAAATCACCGACAAAAGCTAATATGAAAATCCAGCCAAAACGCTGACTTTTTTGGCCACGGCAACGATGAGCTACCAAAAATAATAGTCAAAACAGGTATTAATCAAAAATGACAAATACACAAATAGGATTTGTGTTATGTGAACGCATGCTAAGTTCCGGTCTCAGTCTTCCGATTGAAATGTGGAAAGCGGCAGCCAGTAGCTATTTAGCTGAGCAAAAAACAACATCCCACGCAGGCACGCACAAACCGGAGAAGTCACCCTTCAGGCTCTGTCGCCCGGAGAATATTCTGAAGGTGAATACCATTGGCATAAACAGCGAGCCCATCCTGACGCACAGCGGCTTTAGCATTACTGCCGATACCACCCTTGCCGAAGACAGACACTATGACGTTATCTATCTTCCTGCCCTGTGGCGCAATCCTCGCGCAGTGGTCAGACAACAGCCTGAACTTCTGGAATGGCTGACCGAGCAGGCCGCGCGAGGAACCCGCATCGCCGCCGTCGGAACGGGCTGCTGTTTTCTGGCGGAGTCGGGACTGCTCAACGAAAAGCCCGCCACCACCCACTGGCACTACTTCAAACAATTCTCGCGTGACTACCCCAGCGTAAAATTACAGACAAAGCATTTTCTCACTCAGGCCGATAATATTTTCTGCGCCGCAAGCGTTAAGGCCCTGTCAGATCTGACGATCCATTTTATAGAAACAATATACGGGAAACGTGTAGCCACACATACTCAACGGACATTTTTCCATGAAATTCGTAGCCAGTTTGAACGTCAATGTTACAGTGAAGAAAACAAACCCCATCCGGATGAGGATATTATTCAAATTCAAATCTGGATAAAAGCCAACTGCGCTTCGGATATATCCATGCAAAGTCTCGCAGATATGGCCGGCATGAGTTTGCGCAACTTTAATCGCCGCTTTAAAAATGCCACCGACATGTCTCCTCTGCAGTATTTATTAACCACCAGAATTGAATCCGCCATGACAATGCTGCAATCCACCAATCTTTCCATTCAGGAGATCGCGAATGCGGTTGGATATCAGGATATTGCGCACTTTAATCGCCAGTTTAAGCATAAAACCACGGTTTCACCGGGGGATTACCGTAAGACCGTCCGGGCAAAGATGTTTAGTGCATAAACGCCGGTCATCTCTGATAATGAAAAGATGACCACGAGGAGGCTCAACGTGCAAGGCGTACCGGAACAGTTTAATGATGAAAGAGACAGCGCGCGCTTTCGCCATCTGGCGCAGTTGCCGGGGCTGGAGCTTTATCACGCGCATATTTCTGACTACGCCTTTGAGCCGCATACCCATGAAGCCTTCGGGATCGGCACCATTGAAACCGGTGCAGAACGCTTTCGCTATCGCGGTACCCAGCATCTCGCGGCGGAAAAATCCGTCGTCACCATGAACCCGGACGAGATCCATACCGGTGAATCCGCCACCGAAGGCGGCTGGCGCTACCGGATGGTCTATATCGAACCCGACCTGCTGGAAGAGGTGACCGGCCTGCGGCACTGGTGGTTTAGCGATGTCACGCGTCATGACCCGCTTCGCTCGCAGCAAATCGGCAGGCTGATTTACGGCCTGTGGCACACGGACGATCCGCTTGCGCAAAAAGGATTACTGCTGGATCTGATTGAGACCTTCCGGCCGCTGGCCCATCACGCGCCGGTGATTCAGGAGGGCGCGCACCGCTTCGAACGCGTGCGCGAGTATCTGCACGACAACTATATGCGCGCCCTGACGCTGGACGAACTGGCCAGCGTCGTATCGCTCAGCCCGTACCATTTCCAGCGCCAGTTCAAAGCCCATTTTCACGTTACACCGCACCAGATGCTGATGGCCATTCGCCTCTGGCGCGCCAAAGCGTTCCTCACCCACGGTATGCCTGCGGCAGAGGTCGCCGCCGCGACCGGACTGACGGACCAGTCTCATTTAACCCGCGCGTTTACCCACCGCTACGGCATTACGCCCGTGCGCTACCAGAAGCAGGTCACCCGGCGCTAATGCGCAACCTCATACAATACGCGCGCATTTTCCCCTCCTACACTGCATGCAGCGTAAATACCTGTGGATGGAAAAATGATTAGTGGAGTGTTGTATGCCCTGCTGGCCGGGATGATGTGGGGGCTGATTTTTGTCGGCCCGCTGATCGTGCCCGAGTATCCGGCAATACTGCAGTCGACCGGACGTTATCTGGCGCTGGGGCTGATTGCCCTGCCCCTGGCGTGGCTGGGACGCGCGCGCCTGCGTCAGCTCAGCCGTCAGGACTGGGGCACCGCGCTGGCGCTGACCATGATGGGCAATCTTATCTACTACGTTTGCCTTGCGAGTGCCATTCAGCGTACCGGTGCGCCGGTATCTACCATGATTATCGGCACGCTGCCGGTCGTCATCCCCGTCTTTGCTAACCTGCTCTACAGCCACCGCGATGGCAAACTGGCGTGGTCAAAAATGGCGCCGGCGCTGGTATGCACCGCCGTGGGGCTGGTGTGCGTCAATATTGCCGAGCTGCGTCACGGGCAGGCGGATGTTGACCTGTGGCGTTACGGCTCTGGCATTGTGCTGGCGTTCATTTCCGTGGCGTGCTGGGCATGGTATGCCCTGCGCAACGCGCGCTGGCTGCGGGAGAACCCGGACAAGCATCCGATGATGTGGGCGACGGCCCAGGCGCTGGTCACGCTGCCCGTCTCGCTGGTGGGCTATGCCGGGGCGTGCATCTGGTTAGGCCATCAACTGCCAGACTTCGCCCAGCCCTTCGGGCCAAGACCCTGGGTGTTTATCGGCCTGATGATTGCGATTGCGGTGCTGTGCTCATGGGTGGGCGCGCTGTGCTGGAACATTGCCAGCCAGAAGCTGCCAACGGTGATTTTAGGGCCGCTGATTGTCTTCGAAACCCTGGCCGGACTGCTTTATACCTTCCTGATGCGTCAGAGCGTGCCGCCGCTATTTACGGCCTGCGGGATCGCGCTGCTGGTGGTGGGAGTGGTGATGGCGGTAAGAGCGAAGCCGGAAAAACCGAGGGTCGTTCCGGCGTCGGAGGTGTAAGCATTGCCCAGCGGCGCTGCGCTTGCAGGGCCTACAAAATCGTAGGCCCGGTAAGGCGTAACCGCCACCGGGCAAGTCCTTAAAACGTTTCCCAGTTCCCTTCAGACGCCGCCGCTACGGGCTGCGCTTTGGGCACATAGGTTTTCACCGGCGCCGCTTTGACCGCCTGGTTGCGGGTGATTTTGAACACCGCCACCGCTTCGTTCAGGCGTGCAGCCTGATCTTCCAGCGCCGCCGCCGCGGCCGCAGACTCTTCTACCAGCGAGGCGTTCTGCTGGGTCACGCGGTCCATCTCGGCTACCGCCTGACCCACCTGATCGATACCGCGGCTCTGCTCGTCAGAGGCCGAGGCAATTTCGCCCATAATGTCGGTGACGCGGGTGACCGCATTGACGATCTCCGCCATCGTCTCCCCGGCTTCGTTAACCAGCTGGGAGCCCGCGTTCACGCGCTCGCCGGAATCATCGATCAGCGCTTTGATCTCTTTCGCCGCCTGGGCGCTGCGCTGGGCGAGAGTGCGTACTTCCCCTGCCACCACCGCAAAACCACGGCCCTGCTCGCCCGCGCGCGCCGCTTCCACCGCCGCGTTCAGCGCCAGAATGTTAGTCTGGAAGGCAATTCCGTCGATCACGTTAGTAATTTGCGCGATTTTACTGGAGCTGGTGGCGATTTCGTCCATTGTACGCACCACGCCTTCCACCACGTTACCGCCCTTCTTCGCCGTTGAGGAGGCGTCCAGCGCCAGACGGGACGCCTGACGCGCGTTATTGGCGTTCTGCTTCACGGTTGCCGTCAGCTGTTCCATGCTGGCTGCCGTCTCTTCCAGAGACGCGGCCTGCTGCTCGGTACGGGAAGAGAGGTCGTTACTGCCCGCAGAGATTTCGCCTGCACCGGTGTAAATCGTATCTGCGCCTTCACGCACCACGCCCACGGTGTTCGCCAGCGAGGTCTGCATCTCCTGAACGTTGCGCGCCAGGATAGCCATTTCGTTCTTACCTTCAGCCTGAATCGGCTGGGTTAAATCCCCTGCCGCAATGGCGCGAATATGGTTAATCACCTCTTCCAGAGGCAGCAGCAGCACGCGGCGCATGGCTACCCAGCTGGAGATAATCACCACAATCACCAGCAGCATAACCGCAGAGAGGATCCACAGGATGCGCTTGTAGTCGCTTTCATTGTCCTGGATGCCTTTATCGGTAAGCGTTGCCTGCGCTTCGCGCCATTCACGGTAAACCGCCTGCATCGCAGTCTGCTTTTGCTCCGCGTTCTGCTTGAACATGTCTTCCAGATTGCCCTGGCTCAGCAGGACGTTCATTTGCGTCAGCGTTGAGGAGTAAATGCGGTACTGCTCTTCCAGACGCTTGGCCAGGTTCTCGTCCAGGCCCGGCGTATTTGGCAGGGCATAGTATTTATCGTAATGGACCTGCGCATCGGCGAGCAGATTTTTCGCCGTGTTGACCAGCTCATTGAGCTGCCCACCGTTAATCTGAGAGGCCATGCTGCTTTGCAGACGCAGCATCCCGCGGTTCAGCGTCACGCGCGCCTGGTTCAGGCTGATCCACGCATCGGTAAACTCCGCCACGTTCTTGCTGGAGAGCTGCGACACGGTGAAATTGTCTTTATCATTATTCAGCGCGTTGATAAAGATACCCGCGGAAATCACTTGCATGATGCCGAGCACAAGCAGCACCGAAATCAGAAGGGTAATGACTTTTATACGTTTAAACATGCGTTGCCTTTGTTATATGCAGGTTTGTCTGACGTGGATATATCGGCAGGCGCGGCGGGTTGTTTACTGTTTCTACACCTTTAAAAAGTTTCTAAACCACTTTCCTGAGCCCATTCAGAGAGTTAAACGGGGTATTTTTTTGTGATCTACATCTCACTTTCCCCCTTCCCTCTAAAGGGTTATAGCGCCGCCATAAAGATGCATTTAATATGCACTTTATATTATTTATGACGAGGTAACTGCTATGGCCTTTCGCGACCAACCACTGGGCGAGCTGGCGCTCTCCATTCCTCGCGCTTCTGCGCTGTTTCGTAAATACGATATGGATTACTGCTGCGGCGGTAAGCAAACCCTGGCGCGTGCGGCCTCACGAAAAGAGCTGGACGTTGAGGTGATTGAATCAGAGCTGGCGCTGCTGGCCCAGCAGCCCGTCGACAAAGACTGGCGAGCCGCCCCGCTCGCTGAAATCATCGACCATATCCTCGTGCGTTACCATGACCGTCACCGTGAGCAGCTGCCGGAACTGATCCTGCAGGCAACCAAAGTTGAGCGCGTCCATGCCGACAAACCGTCCGTACCGCGAGGTCTGGCGAAATACCTGACCCTGCTGCACGAAGAGCTTTCCATCCACATGATGAAAGAAGAGCAGATCCTCTTCCCGATGATTAAACAGGGAATGGGAAGCCAGGCGATGGGGCCTATCAGCGTAATGGAAAGCGAGCACGATGATGCGGGTGAACTGCTGGAAGTAATCAAACACACCACCCACAACGTCACGCCGCCGCCAGAAGCGTGCACAACGTGGAAAGCGATGTACAACGGCATTAACGAGTTGATTGACGACCTGATGGAACACATCAGTCTTGAGAACAACGTTCTGTTCCCGCGGGCATTAGCTGGGGAATAAAAAAGGCCGCTGCGGCCTGATGACCTCACCCCGCCCCTCTCCCAGGGGGAGAAGGTGCAAAAACTAAAAACGGCAACCGAAGTTGCCGTTTTGCTTTTACCTTACGCCTGCCATACGTTTCTTACCGATAAACACCCAGCCCAGCCCCAGCGCGATAAACCATAGCGGCGTGACGATGAGTGCCTGACGGGTATCATCTTCCAGCGTCAGCAGAACCAGCACGAAGACGAAGAACGCCATGCACACCCAGCACATCAGCTTGCCCAGAGGCATCTTGTAGATCGATTTTTCATGCAGGTGTGGGCGCTGCTTGCGGTACACCAGGTATGAACAGAGGATTATGGTCCAGACGAACATAAACAGGATCGCAGAGACCGTGGTGATCATGGTGAACGCGCCAATCACGCTTGGGTTTACGTAGAGCATTACCACGCCGCCCAGCAGGCACATGCAGGAGAAGGTCAACCCTTTTGCCGGTACCGCGCGCTTCGACAGCTTGGCGAACGCGCTCGGCGCCACGCCTTCCTGTGCCAGGCCAAACAGCATACGGCTGGTGGAGAACACGCCGCTGTTCGCGGAAGACGCCGCAGAGGTCAGCACCACGAAGTTAATCAGGCTCGCGGCGGCAGGCAGGCCTACCAGCACGAACAGCTCAACGAACGGGCTCTTGGTTGGCACCACGGAGCTCCACGGCGTCACGGACATAATAATGATCAGCGCGAAGACGTAGAACATGATGATACGCAGCGGAATAGAGTTTATCGCGCGCGGGAGAGACTTCTCGGGATCTTTGGTTTCCGCTGCCGTCGTGCCCACCAGCTCAATTCCCACGAACGCAAATACCGCGATCTGGAAGCCGGCAAAGAAGCCGCTAATGCCTTTCGGGAACCAGCCGCCGTCATTCCACAGATGGGTAAACGACGCCTGAACGCCCGTTGGCGACTGGAAGTGGGTGAGCACCATCACCAGACCCACGACGATAAGCCCGACAATCGCCACGATTTTGATCATCGCGAACCAGAACTCCATCTCACCGAACATTTTAACGGTGGCGAGGTTCAGGCTCAGCAGCAGAACAATGACCGCCAGCGAGGCGACCCAGTCCGACAGCCCCGGGAACCAGAACTGCGCGTAGGCGGTAATCGCCACGACGTCCGCCATACCGGTGACGACCCAGCAGAACCAGTAGGTCCAGCCGGTGAAATAGCCCGCCCACGGCCCGAGCAGGTCAGACGCGAAGTCGCTAAAGGATTTGTATTCGAGGTTCGAGAGCAGCAGTTCACCCATTGCACGCATCACGAAGAAGAGCATAAAACCGATGATCATATAAACGAAGATGATCGACGGCCCGGCGAGACTGATGGTTTTGCCTGACCCCATAAACAGCCCGGTACCGATGGCACCCCCAATCGCAATGAGCTGAATATGACGGTTTGTGAGATTGCGCCGTAGCGACTGTTCAGACGTCGCCTCTTCTGTAGCGGCGACTTTGACCTGATCTACCATGTAATTTTCCTGTTTATGCCTGTCTGTGTTGTTAAGGCTCTTCTGGCCTTTAAAAACGTCAAAAAAATGACGGTCCCTTTGTAAGGGTTTATCGATATTAGGTAAGAATCGGCGGGATGAATACTATGATTTAGATATTATGTTAATAATATGTTGAAAGTGAGTGTCATATCACTCATACAGCGCGAAACAGCTCACAAAAATACACGCAACAGTTTCGTTTGCAAGATAAAATGTTGATAGCGCCATAACTATAGGTGTTTGCACTATTTTCCTCTCCCCAACCGGGGAGAGGAAATAAGAAAATTCGATTACAGAATTTCCAGCAGCTCGACTTCAAAGACCAGGGTGCTGAATGGCGGAATGGACGCGCCAGCGCCGCGCTCGCCGTAGGCCAGGTTATGCGGGATAGTCAGTTCCCATTTGGAACCCACTGGCATCAGGGTCAGAGCCTCAATCCAGCCAGCGATCACGCCGTTAACCGGGAACTCAGCCGGTTCGCCGCGCGCCACGGAGCTGTCGAACACGGTACCGTCGATCAGTTTACCGGTGTAATGCACGCGAACGTGATCGGTACGCGCCGGGATTGCGCCGTCGCCCTGATTGATCACGCGGAACTGCAGACCGGATTCGGTGCTGTTCACGCCTTCACGCTCACGGTTCTCTTCCAGATATTTCACACCTTCGGCCGCCATCTCTTCGAAGCGCGCGCGACGCACGGCGTCAGCACGTTCGTGGATTTCACGCAGCGCACGGTGCACAACGTCTACCGGAACGGCAGGCTGTTTGCCTTCCAGCGCGTCAGCGATACCCGCCACCAGCGCTTCTGGTAACAGACCTTCCAGGCCGGATTCGCTCAGCTGCTGTCCTACCTGCAAGCCGATACCGTAACTTGCCTGCGCTTCGATAGTGTCAAAAGTCGGGGTGGTCATGGGTTTTCCTTCCATCACATTTAAAGTAGCGGGCAGCATATCAGCCATGCCCTTATGGGTAAAACTTTGTCTGAAGTTAAGGTGACAAACCGCGACGAAACAGAAACAATAGAGATAACCAGGATTAATCCCGAACTGATGTCACGGATGTCGGGTTTACTACGCCGTTCAGGCAGTTAGCAAACTATACTTCGGGGCACAGGATAAAAAATACGCGGAGCAGGAGGAGTGCCATGCCCGGGCGATTTGAACTGAAACCTACCCTGGCGAAAATCTGGCAGGCGCCGGACAATTTTCGCATCATGGACCCGCTGCCTCCTCTGCATCGCAGAGGGATCATCATTGGCGCGCTGATGGTGATCGTGGGCTTCCTGCTTCCTTCCGGGGGCGATGATGTCGATACCACCCCCGTCACCCGCAATGCCCAACTGGACATTCAGTCGCAGACGCGGCCGCAGCCTGACGCACAGCCGATGCAAACGCAGCTTGTGACCCCGTCTAACGATCCGGGTCAGGTCGCGCCGGTTGAGCCAGAACCCATTCAGGATGAACAGCCGCAGGATCAAGCCGCCGCCCCGTCTCAGCCTCAGACGCAACAGCCTACCGGCATTGAGCAACAGTGGCGTTCCTATCGCGTAGAGCCGGGCAAAACGCTGGCACAGCTGTTCCGCGACCACAACCTGCCGCCAACCGACGTGTATGCTATGGCGAAGGTGGAAGGTGCGGGTAAACCGCTCAGTAACCTGCAGAATGGACAGATGGTACAGGTTCGCCAGAATGCCAGCGGTGTGGTGACAGGATTAACAATTGATACGGGAAATGGACAACAGGTGCTGTTTACCCGCCAGCCAGACGGCAGTTTCATCAGGGCGCGTTAAGACCTGGATCTATAAAAAGCAAAACGCCGGCACAAGGCCGGCGTTTCAACGTGAGCAGAGTAAAAAATTACTCAGCTACAACGTTAACAACCAGTTTAGCGAACACTTCGCTGTGAACCTGGAAGTCAACTTCGTGCTCACCAGTGGTACGCAGAACGCCGTTCGGCAGACGAACTTCGCTCTTAGCCACTTTCACGCCTGCTGCAGAAACTGCATCAGCGATATCGCGGGTACCGATGGAACCGAACAGTTTACCTTCGTCGCCTGATTTAGACGCGATGGTAACGGTGCCCAGTGCGTTGATTGCTTCAGCGCGAGCGTTAGCAGCCGCCAGAACGTCAGCCAGTTTGGCTTCCAGTTCAGCGCGACGTGCTTCGAAAAACTCTACGTTTTTCTTGGTAGCTGGAACAGCTTTACCCTGTGGAACCAGGAAGTTACGTGCGTAACCCGCTTTAACGTTAACCTGATCACCCAGGCTGCCCAGGTTTGCTACTTTATCAAGCAGAATAACTTGCATTACCTTATCCTCTTAAAGTCGTATTAATGGACCGTGCCCGATTACTGATGACGATCAGTGTACGGCAGCAGGGACAGGTAGCGAGCGCGTTTGATAGCGCGAGCCAGCTGACGCTGGTATTTTGCACGAGTACCGGTGATACGGCTTGGGACAATCTTACCGCTTTCGGTGATGTAGTTTTTCAGCGTTGCGATATCTTTATAGTCGATCTCTTGAACGCCTTCCGCGGTGAAACGGCAGAACTTGCGACGACGGAAATAACGTGCCATATGGCTAGTCTCCAGAATCTATCAAATCAATCTGCTCGGCATGCAGAACCATTTTGCTCAGGCCGTTCTTTGCCTTGTGGCAAGAGATGAACCCCTGAACGATTACTGCGCTACCGACCGTTAAACTGTGAGTAATGGCCTGGTTTTCGTGTCCGCTAATAATAACGGGCATTTGGCACCACGCCTGCCGGTGAAACCCGGCTTCCTCTTGCACAGAACGATGCTCAAGCACGAACTGGCAATGCGGAATTCCTGATGGACTGACCTTTCGAAGGGGAGCCCTGCATACGATGCCGGACAACGCCAGACGGTTGGTCATCAGAAATTACTCTTCAGAATCCCCAGCATCAGAATCATCTGCGGTTTCGTTTGCGAAATCATCGCGACGCTCACGGCGCTCGTCTTTCGCTTTAACCATCGGAGATGCTTCGGTAACTGCGTTTTTGGTACGCATAACCATGCTGCGGATAACGGCATCGTTGAAGCGGAAGGTAGTTTCCAGCTCATCGATCACTTCCTGCGGCGCTTCAACGTTCATCAGAACGTAGTGTGCTTTGTGCAGTTTGTTGATCGGGTAAGCCAGCTGACGGCGGCCCCAGTCTTCCAGACGGTGGATCGTACCTTCTGCACCAGTGATGGCAGCAGAGTAACGCTCGATCATACCCGGAACCTGTTCGCTCTGGTCAGGATGGACCATAAAAACGATTTCGTAATGACGCATCGAATTGCTCCTTACGGATTATTCAGCCTCCTGTCTGGGTCAGCCGAGGCCCGGGGAGGCAAGGAACGTGTTAAAGGTCGGCTGAAAAATTGACGCGTCATAATACTTGCGCGCCCCTGGAAACTCAAGCTGATTGCACAAATAATTCGCACAAAGCGCGAAGCGGGTCTAAGTGGGTGATTTAAAATTGGTCACACCCGGAAGCGTTGTTTTTTTGAACAACTGCATCAGAAATGGTCACGCATCCCCGCCGGATGAGTGATTACACTTTAATCAGAGATCGCCTGAATTAAAGAAGGAGCATCCCCCCTCTCGCAGCACGTAGTCGTGGAGCGCATATCATGAAAAAAATCGCATTAGCCATAATGGCGGCGCTTTTGCTCAGTGCAAACGCGATGGCAGCCATTAAGATAGACAGCCGACAGGCCAGAAACATGGATGATGTGCAAAGCTTGGGCGTAATTTACATCAATCATAATTTCGCCACGGAAAGTGAAGCAGATCAGGCATTAAACGCAGAAACCGATGAGCAGGGCGCAACCTATTACCACGTGATGTTAACCCGTGAGCCCGGCAGCAACGGCAACATGCACGCCAGTGCAGATATTTACCGATAACGCTTTAACGCTAGCACCAGGAAAGCCAACAACGAGAACATAGCCATAGATGACGTTGCCCCCTGCCCGGGGGCTTTTTTTTGTGAATGGCTCCGGAATACTACCGGTAAAATAACCCCTCAGAGATCCTCCATAAGCGGGAAGATATGGACATCAAAGTCCTGCGCGTTTACAGGTGCTGGCGGAAAAACGCCACCGTGGCGTCGAGCGCCGTTGGCGTGATGCGGTGGCGGACGCCCGGTTCCCACAGGCAGGTCAGATTACCGTCCAGCCCTTCATTCATTAACGCCTGCTGCAGACGGAAGGTTCCCTCAGGCGGGACCACATCATCCGCGTCACCGTGCCACAGCAACAGCGGGCGATCGGCCACGCGCGGCAATGCCCGGGTCACTTCCCACTCTGCCAGCGTCGCGGTCATTTCCGTTAAATCCTGAGGGGGAAAAAGGGTCTTCGCCAGCGAAGTAAAGTAGCCCGAGCCCATCAGACAGGCGACAGACTTCACTTCAGGATGATGCGTCATAATCCCCAGCGCCGTCATACCGCCCATCGATGCCCCGGCTACCGCCAGACGATTGTCGGCCACCAGCCCTGCCTCATAAAGCGCATCGCGCAGCCCGGAAAACTCGGTCAGACTCCCTCGCAGAATGTGCCAGAACTGCCCCAGCCGCGCCTGTTCATTACCCGTAAAACGTGCGCCGTGGTCGGGTGCATCTGGCATCACCACGCGAAAACCCGCCTGCGCCAGCGCTACCGCAAAATAACTGTAAACCAGCTTCGATGAGGTAAACCCATGATAAAAAACCACAACAGGCAGCGGTTTATCACGTTTACCCGCTGGCATCGCGTGTAAAACTTCATGGTCGCCGAGGTGGCGTATTTCAATTTCAATCATTGTCGACCCTGTGCGAATCTATGATTCATAATGTTGAGAACTGGGTTACGCTTTCGCGTCATTTTCATTCGAAATATACGTCCCAGATAACACTTCGGGAACATTCCCCCAAAACTAAATTCACAGACAACTACACTATGGCTATCAGGAAACGAGATATGGTTATGCGCAGGTTTGCTGCTTTATTGCTGGTCTTTCTGCTGAGTGGCTGTAGCGCGCTGCAGGGAACGCCGCAACCCGCTCCACCGGTCGCCGATCATCCACAGGAGATTCGTCGTAATCAGACGGAAGGATTACAACGAATGGGCACCATCTCCGCGCTGGTCCGCGGCTCTCCGGATGACGCAGAATCGGCAATAAAAGCGCAGGCCGTCGCTGCCAAAGCAGATTATTACGTCATCATTATGATCGACGAAACCATCATAACGGGACAGTGGTATTCACAGGCTATTTTGTACCGTAAATAATGGTTTTCCTTTGAACGAGATTTACACTGCTTTGCGTCCATAGACATTTTCCTGTCCACAATAAACTCCACGCCCGCATCAATGGAAGGGAGTTTATTAGCGAAGGATTGCCCGGCGGATACCGGATATATGTGAAATGGAGCTGACGATGAAACGAACTCTTGCTTTGACCTCACTGTTGCTCTCAGCAGGCCTGCTGAGCACCACCGCGCAGTCAGCAGAATTCGCCAGTGCTGATTGCGTGACTGGCCTGAATGAAATTGGCCAGATCTCCGTGAATAATATCTCGGGGAGCCCGCAAGACGTTGAACGTGTCGTGGCATTAAAGGCCGATGAGCAGGGTGCTTCATGGTATCGCATCATCCAGATGCAGGAAGATAACCATATCGACCACTGGCGGGTACAGGCCATTCTCTACGTGTAAACTCCCTCCCGATAAAAGCCACTTATTTTTAGTGGCTTTTCGTTTTTGCAAATTTTTTATCTTGTATAAAACCAATGAAGAACAATTGAATAACATTTTGTTACATTAAAACAGTAAACGTAATCCCCGCTCTGCCGTTGAAGAACCATAACTTTTCAATGATGAGCAATTTATGATCAACTTTTTTCGCCGTGCGGGCCTGGGGTCGAAACTCTCGCTGCTGACTGGCGTCAGTGTCGCCACGCTGTTTCTGCTATTCACTTTTCTGCTCAGCCAAAAAGCCAGCCAGCAGCTTGAAGCCCTTGCGGTCGAAGATCTGCATAATCAGTCCACCGGCATGGTCGACATGGTGCAGATGTTTAATACCAGCCTGAGTGAAGAGGTTGAGAGCTATACCCGTCTGTTTACCACCTTTTTACCGCAGCCCCTGAACATTGATAATTCCCAACCCCAGACGATTAACGGACTTAGCGTTCCGCTTCTGAAAGGCGGAGACACCGGGCTGCATGAAAATAACACCCTTTCGGACGAGTTCCTGAACCGTACAGGAGCCATTTCGACGCTGTTTGTACGCAGCGGTAACGACTTTGTTCGCGTAGCCACTTCCCTGCGCAAAGAGAATGGCGATCGGGCAATGGGTACCGTTCTGGATAATGCCAGCCCGGCCTTTGCCGCCGTCAACAAAGGTGAAGTCTACCGCGGCCTGGCGCTGCTGTTTGGCAAACGCTACATCACCCAGTACCAGCCCGTTAAAAACGCCGAAGGGCAGGTCATTGCGATCGTCTTTGTCGGGGTGGACATCACCCACTCCTGGAACGTCATGCGCGAGAAAATCCTCAACCGCCGCTTGGGCGAGAGCGGTCACTTCTTCGTGCTGGATCGCAGCAACGGCAAAACGCGCGGGCAATACCTGTTCCATGCCGGCGAAGAGGGAAAACTGCCGAAGTGGGACGCAGCGACGCAGCAACAGCTTCTGAGTGACAAACCCGGCACGCTGGAGCGTACAAGCGACGACGGCCGGACGCTGAAAATGGCCTATACCCCGCTGCCGGGCTGGAACTGGACTATCGTGGGCGAAGTGGATAAATCGGTGCTGCTCTCAAGCGTTACCGCCATGCGCGATCGCTTCCTGCTGGCCGGCGTGGTCTTATCCATCCTTTTTGCTGGCCTGTTCGTGGTCATTATTCGCCGCGTGCTGACCCGACCGCTGCGCAGCGTGATCCATCTTGCCAGACAATATGCCGCAGGGGATCTCCGTTCCAGCCTGCCCGTGACGCGTCAGGACGAAGTCGGCCAGTTGATCGATGCTATCAACGGCATCGGCGGCGGCCTGCAAAAAATTGTGCTGCAGGTTCGTGAGGCCGCAGGCGAGATCCATTTGGGCACCAACGCGCTGGCCGCCGACACTGGCGAGATTTCAGAGCAGATCAACAAGCAGGCCAGCAGCGTGGAAGAGACGTCCGCCAGCATGGAGCAGCTGGCCGCCACCGTTCAGCAAAATGCCGCCAACATGGAGCAAACGCAGCAGCTGGTGGGTGAAACCTCGCTCGCGGTTCATCAGGGCGGTGAGACGGTCACCCACGCGGTGTCGACCATGGATGATATTCGCGAAGCGTCAAAACGCATCGAAGACATCACGCGCGTGATCGAATCCATCGCTTTCCAGACCAACATTCTGGCGCTGAATGCGGCAGTGGAAGCCGCCCGCGCAGGCGAGCACGGAAAAGGATTTGCGGTAGTCGCGCAGGAAGTTCGCGCGCTGGCGGGACGCAGCGCTAACGCGGTGAAGGAGATTGAACAGCTGATTGGCGATACGCTCAGAAAAGTGAGTGAGGGTCATGCGCTGTCTGAACAAACACGCCTGGCGATGGACGACATCATCATTCATATCGATAACATTAGCCAGCTGGTCACCGAGATTAACCATGCCTCACGCGAGCAGTCCGCCGGGATCGGCCAGGTGAACCTCGCCATGACCCATATTGGCGAAGCGTCGCATATCAATGCCGATCGCATCTCACGCAGCGAACAAACGGCCCAAACGCTGCGCGAGAAGGGTTCGCACCTGACTCAGCTGGTGAGCCTGTTCCAGCTAAAAGGCTAACCGACTCTGCCCGTCGCACGCAGCAGCAGGTCGCTTTGCACCTGCTCGCTCATCAGCGTGCCGCCACGGGTATCCAGCATCATGCGGCACCACGCCTGCGCCACCGGGGGCGATGCGTGCCGCAGCATCTGGCTTCCGGCACCCAGCAAGAAAAGCTGCTGTGCGATCTCCCGCGCCTGCGCCTCCTGCGGTTTACGCAGTTTTTGCTGAAGCTGTCGCCAGCTGCGGTCGAAGTGTCTGTCCTGCCCTTTCACCTGCGCAAACTCGTCGGCAAGCAGGTCATGAATACCCGGCTGCTTCGCCAGCACGCGCAGCACGTCCAGACACATGATATTACCTGCCCCTTCCCAGATGCTGTTCACCGGCATCTCGCGGTACAGGCGGGGAAGTTCACTCTCTTCGCAATATCCGATCCCGCCCAGCACCTCCATCGCCTCCGCGACAAATGGGATGCCCGCTTTACAGACGCTAAATTTCGCCGCCGGGGTAAACAGCCGCGCCCAGGCGGCCTCTTGCGGATCGGCACGCTTGTCCCACGCGCGGGCCAGGCGGAACAGCAGCGCCGTTTGCCCCTCCAGCACCAGCGCCATCCGGCTTAATACCTCGCGCATTAAAGGCTGATCGATGAGGTTTTTGCCGAAGGTCTGACGCTGATGGGCATGGTACAGCGCCACCGAGAGCGCCCGACGCATCAGTCCGTGGCTGCCCAGCGCGCAGTCAAATCGCGTCAGACCGCCCATTTTGAGGATCTGCCGTACCCCTTCGCCCTCTTCCCCCAGCAGCCAGCCGGAGGCATCAAGAAACTCCGCCTCGCTGCTGGCGTTGGAGCAGTTCCCGAGCTTGTCCTTGAGGCGCTCCAGCCGGACGGCGTTGCGCTGTCCGTCAGGCAAAAAGCGCGGCACAAAAAAGCAGGATAGCCCGCCCTTCGCCTGGGCCAGCACCAGATGCGCATCGCTCTGCGGGACGGAGAAAAACCATTTATGCCCCACCAGCCGGTAGCTGCCGTCGCTGCATTTTTCCGCTTTGGTGGTATTGCTGAGCACGTCCGAGCCGCCCTGCTTTTCCGTCATCCCCATACCGATCAGCAGGCCGCGCTTTTGCGCGCCGGGGGCCAGATGCGGATCGTAGCGATCGCTGAGCAGCGGTGTCAGCCAGTCGTGAAATATTTTGGGGAGCGCCTGCTGCAGCAGCGGCGTGGCGGCGAACGTCATGGTGACAGGGCACAGCGTGCCCGCCTCCACCTGCGCATGCAGCACAAAGCGCGCGGCCCGAGCGACAAACGACCCTTTACGCGCTTCTTCTTCCCACGCCAGGTTATGCACGCGGTTGGCGCAAAGCCCCTGCATCAGTAGATGCCAGGCCGGATGAAAACGCACGTCGTCCAGCCGCTCGCCCGTGGCGTCATAGCGTAACAGCTCGGGCGGATTAACGTTTGCCAGCCTGCCCAGCTCCAGTGACTCCGCCGTACCCAGCTGCTGGCCAATGCTGGCGAGGAGTTCGATATCCCACTCGGCGCCTTCACGCGCGACCGCATCGCGCAGGGCGCAGTCCGAGAGGAAAAGGTTGCTGTTGGAAAGCGGTGCAGGTTGATTGAAAACGGTGTGGGTCTGCCAGTGCATGCTGTCTCCCTCCTTCAGTGGCAATGACGATAAGTATGGACAGACCGCGCACGCGCTGCATGGGAGGGGAGTCACACGTTCACGATCCCGCTGATATCATTCGTGAAATAGCTCACAGAACATAAGAATAAACTATTTCATGACTCCGCTTTTGTTGAATAATTTATTCTCACACCTTAAGTGAGGATCGTTATGCAACCGGACGCGCACAAGCGAGCATTAATTGCAGGCTCCATTGGTAACTTTATCGAGTGGTATGAGTTTGCGGTCTACGGTTTTCTGGCGACCGTCATTGCGAAAAACTTCTTCCAGCTTGAAGGAGAGGCGGGGCTGACCAGCCTGATCCTCACCTACGCCTCGTTTGCCATCGCCTTCTTCTTCCGCCCGCTGGGTGCGGTGGTGTTTGGCCGCATCGGCGACCGGATTGGCCGTAAGCCGACGCTAATCATCGTGCTGGTACTGATGACGCTCGCTACCGCCGCCATCGGCATTGTGCCGGTCTACGCCAGCATCGGAATTGCCGCGCCGCTGATTATTACGCTGCTGCGCATCCTGCAGGGGCTGTTCGCGGGCGGCGAGTACGGCGGTGCGGTCTCGCTGATGACGGAGTTCGCCCCGCGCGGCAAGCGTGGGCTCTATGGCGCGTGGCAGTCCTTTACCGTGGCGCTGGGACTGTTAGCGGGCGCAGGCATCGTGGCGCTGCTCTCCGCCCTTCTCACGCCTGAAGCTCTGCACGAGTGGGGCTGGCGCATTCCGTTCTTCCTGGCGCTGCCCATGGGCGTTGTGGCGCTGTGGCTTCGCGTCAGCATGGAGGAGACGCCCAGCTTTGTGCAGCAGCAGGATAAACCGGCTGTCGCTCAGGCGGATACTGCCGCTACGCTCCGGGCCATCGTGATGGGGATTGGGCGCGTAATGGTCTGGTCTGCGGCGGGGTACACCTACCTGGTGATTATGCCGACCTATCTTCAGTCGGCGCTGCACACCGGGTTTAACCAGGCGCTGTTGATAGCGGTGATTTCGAATATTGGTTTTGCGCTGACCATCATTCCGTCGGGGATCCTGAGCGACCGGATCGGCCGCCGCACGGTGATGATTATCGCCACCGCGCTGCTGCTGATCCTCGCCCTGCCGCTGCTGAAAATCCTGCAGGCGGAGTCGAGTACGCTGGCGGTGAAGGCTGGTGTGGTACTGATTGCGGGCGGTCTGGTGGGCATGCTGGCGGGGCCGGGCCCGGCGATGCTGTCTGAGATGTTCCCGACGCGCGTGCGCTATACGGGGCTGGGGCTGGCCTACTCGTTGTCGAACGCGATTTTCTCGGGATGCGCAGGGCTAATCATTACCGGGCTGATTAAGCAGACGGGCAACCTGGATATTCCGGCGTATTACGTGATGGCAACGGCGGTAGTGAGTATTTTCGCGCTGATGACGCTGAGGAAGGACGACCATTTGCGGTCGTTAGAGGAGTGAGGTTGTCAACGTTTGGTGCCCTCTCCCACGGGGAGAGGGATAAAACACAAAAGGCCGTCCTGTGGACGGCCTTGCTGTTTATTCTCCGCGCTGACGCACCGCTTCAAACAGGCAGATGCCCGTTGCAACGGAAACGTTCAGGGACGACACGCTGCCCGCCATCGGGATGCTGATCAGCTCGTCGCAGTGCTCGCGGGTCAGACGACGCATGCCTTCGCCTTCCGCCCCCATCACCAGCGCCAGACGGCCGGTCATTTTGCTCTGGTACAGAGTATGATCCGCTTCACCGGCGGTACCGACGATCCAGATGTTCTCTTCCTGCAGCAGACGCATGGTGCGCGCCAGGTTGGTCACGCGGATCAGCGGAACGTTTTCCGCCGCGCCGCAGGCCACCTTCTTCGCCGTCGCGTTCAGCTGCGCGGAGCGATCTTTTGGCACGATCACCGCGTGCACGCCAGCCGCATCGGCGCTGCGCAGGCACGCGCCGAGGTTATGCGGATCGGTAACGCCGTCGAGGATCAGGAAGAACGGGTTATCCAGCTCGGCAATCAGATCCGGCAGATCGTTTTCCTGATACTGACGACCCGGCTTCACGCGGGCAATGATCCCCTGGTGGACCGCGCCTTCGCTTTTCTCATCCAGGAACTGGCGGTTCGCCAGCTGAATCACCACGCCCTGCGCTTCCAGCGCGTGGATCAGCGGCATCAGACGCTTATCTTCACGCCCTTTCAGAATAAACACTTCCTGAAAACGCTCCGGTGCGCGCTCGAGAAGGGCCTGCACCGCGTGGATGCCGTAAATCATTTCACTCATTGATGGTTCTCGTAATAAGTATTTCCCCTCCCCCCGCTGGGGAGAGGGTCAGGTTGAGGGGAGAATTTACTCCGCCTGCTTTTTCTTGGCCGCGCGCTTCGCTTTGGTGGCGGCAGCGATTTTCTGCGTTTTCGCGGAAGGTTTTTTCGCTGAGCGGGCTTCTTTCTTCGCCGCCTTCGGCTTCTGTTTCTTCTCGCCGCGGAACGCGCTGTCCGGCTCGAAGTTTACCTTCTTGCCCGCCTGACGACGTTTACCGCCGCCCGGTTTACCGTTACCGGTTTTTTTCGCCCTTTCACGCTCGGTTTTACCGACGTTACGCGGCGCGCGCTCGCTGGAGATCAGGCTGAAGTCGATCTTACGGTCGTCCATATTCACGGCTTCGACCTTCACTTCCACACGGTCGCCCAGACGATACGTCTGGCCGCCAGATTCGCCAATCAGGCGCTGGCCGACCTGGTCGAAGCGGTAGTAGTCGTTATCCAGGCTGGAGACGTGCACCAGACCGTCGATGAACAGCTCGTCCAGACGAACGAAGAAACCAAAGCCGGTCACGCTGGCAATCACGCCTTTGAAGACGTTACCGACCTGATCGAGCATAAAGTCACACTTCAGCCAGTCCGCTACGTCGCGTGTTGCTTCATCGGCACGACGTTCGGCCATGGAGCAGTGCTGACCCAGCTGCAGCATCTCTTCCATCGAATAGTGGTAGCCACCGGTTTCGGTGGTGTTCCCTTTATGGCCCTGCTCCTGCGCCAGCAGATACTTGATCGCACGGTGTAGAGAGAGGTCAGGATAACGACGGATCGGCGAGGTGAAGTGGGCGTAAGACTGCAGCGCCAGGCCGAAGTGTCCGCGGTTTTCCGGATCGTAAATCGCCTGCTTCATGGAGCGCAGCAGCATCGTCTGCAGCATTTCTGCGTCAGGACGGTCGCCAATGGACTCCAGCAGCTCGGCGTAATCGCGCGGCTCTGGCTTGTTGCCTCCAGGCAGTTCCAGACCCAGTTCAGCCAGCACGGAGCGGAACGACGTAATGGCTTCCGTGGTCGGCTTATCGTGAATACGGAACAGCGCTGGCTCTTTGGCTTTCTCGACGAAACGTGCCGCCGAGATATTCGCCAGGATCATACACTCTTCGATCAGCTTGTGCGCGTCGTTACGCTGGGTCTGCTCGATACGCTCAATGCGGCGTTCGGCGTTGAAGATGAATTTCGCCTCTTCACTCTCAAACGAGATCCCGCCGCGCTCTTCGCGCGCCTGATCCAGCGTTTTGTAGAGGTTATGCAGCTCTTCGATATGTTTGACCAGCGGCGCGTACTGTTCGCGCAGATCCTGGTCGCCCTGCAGCATATGCCAGACCTTGGTATAGGTCAGACGCGCGTGCGAGCTCATCACCGCTTCGTAGAATTTGTAGCCGGTTAAGCGCCCTTTGGTGGAGATGGTCATCTCGCAAACCATACAGAGGCGGTCAACCTGCGGGTTCAGGGAGCACAGGCCGTTAGACAGCACTTCCGGCAGCATCGGCACGACCTGGGACGGGAAGTAGACCGACGTACCGCGGCTGCGGGCTTCGTTATCCAGCGGGGTGTGCGGACGGACGTAATAGCTTACGTCTGCAATAGCGACCCACAGGCGCCAGCCACCGCCGCGTTTTTTCTCACAGTATACGGCGTCATCAAAGTCGCGGGCGTCTTCACCGTCAATAGTGACCAGCGGCAGGGAGCGCAGATCCACGCGGCCCACTTTGGACTCTTCCGGCACTTCTTCGCGCAGGCTTTCGATCTGATCTTCAACCGCTTTCGGCCAGATGTACGGAATTTCATGGGTGCGCAATGCCATATCAACGGCCATCGTGGTGCCCATGTTATCGCCAAGCACTTCGACGATTTTACCTACCGCTTTGGTGCGACGGGTTGGGCGCTGGGTGAGTTCCACCACCACCACAAAGCCCATGCGGGCCCCCATCACCTCTTCAGGTGGGATCAGAATGTCGAAGCTCAGACGGCTGTCGTCCGGCACCACGAAGCCCACGCCGGCGTCGGTAAAGTAGCGGCCGACGATCTGGCTGGTTTTTGGCACCAGAACGCGTACCACGCGCGCTTCGCGGCGGCCTTTACGGTCAGCTCCCAGCGGCTGCGCCAGGATCTGATCGCCGTGGATGCACATTTTCATCTGTTCAGATGAGAGGTACAGATCGTCTTTACGGCCTTCCACGCGCAGGAAGCCGAAGCCATCGCGGTGACCAATGACGGTCCCTTTCAGCAGATCGAGACGTTCTGGCAGCGCGTAGCACTGGCGGCGGGTAAAGACCAATTGCCCGTCACGCTCCATTGCGCGCAGGCGGCGGCGAAGGGCTTCAATTTGCTCTTCACCTTCAATGTTTAATTCAACGGCAAGTTCTTCACGATTGGCGGGTTTTTCGCGTTTTGTTAAGTGTTCAATGATGAACTCGCGGCTGGGAATAGGATTCGCGTATTTTTCGGCTTCGCGTTCCTGGAAAGGATCATGTGACATGTCGGTTCCTCCGTTGTCAGCTCCGGTGGAAATTTTCTTCATTCCACCAGCAATAATTTATAAAGCGGTTGATTCTCTTCAACCAAATCGGCCAGCGTGTAGTTATCCAGTTCCATGAGAAAACTTTGCACGGCCTTTGAAAGCGCCTTTTTCAGGCGGCAAGCGGGCGTGATGTGGCAGAACTCGCTGCTGCAGTTCACCAGAGACAGCGGCTCCAGTTCACGTACCACATCGCCAACACGAATACTCTGTGCCGGTTTACCGAGACGGATCCCACCATTCTTCCCGCGGACGGCAGCAACGTATCCGGCACGACTAAGTTGATTGATTATTTTGACCATATGATTACGGGATACGCCGTAGACCTCTGTGACTTCAGAGATACTGGTCATCTTCCCATCGGGTAACGACGCCATGTAAATCAGCGCACGTAAGCCGTAATCGGTGAAACTTGTTAACTGCACATCAACCTCAGGAAAAAGGGAAAACGCGGTTAAACCGCAGAGATATTCATTAATGATGATAAACCAGCCAGATAGTGAGCGGCTAATTTATTTGACAGACGGGGCGAAAAAGCGGAGATCCAGGAGCGGTCGCCGGATGGCGCTACGCTTATCCGGCCTACGGGTCTCCCCGCAGGCCAGCAGTCACGAAGATTATGCGTCGAACGGGTCGCGCAGGATCATCGTTTCAGTACGATCCGGGCCGGTAGAAATAATATCGATCGGCACTTCGGTCAGTTCTTCAATACGCTTGATGTAATCCAGCGCCGCCTGCGGCAGGCCGCTACGCTCTTTCACACCGAAAGTGGTCTCAGACCAGCCCGGCATGGTTTCGTAGATTGGCTCAATGCCTTCCCAGTCGTCAGCAGCCAGCGGAGTGGTGGTCACTTCGCGGCCATCTGGCATACGGTAGCCTACGCAGATTTTCACTTCTTTCAGGCCGTCCAGTACGTCCAGCTTGGTCAGGCAGAAGCCAGACAGGGAGTTGATCTGCACTGCACGACGCACGGCAACCGCATCCAACCAGCCGGTACGACGACGACGACCAGTGGTCGCGCCAAACTCGTTACCCTGCTTGCACAGGAACTCGCCGGTTTCATCAAACAGCTCGGTCGGGAATGGACCCGCACCCACGCGAGTGGAGTACGCTTTGATGATGCCCAGCACGTAATCTACATAACGTGGACCCAGGCCAGAGCCGGTCGCCACGCCACCTGCCGTGGTGTTAGAGGACGTAACGTACGGATAGGTACCGTGGTCGATGTCCAGCAGCGTACCCTGCGCACCTTCGAACATGACGAAATCGCCACGCTTGCGCGCCTGGTCCAGCAGATCGGACACGTCAACAACCATACCGGTCAGAATGTCAGCGATCGCCATGACGTCATCCAGCACTTTCTGGTAGTCAACAGCGTCAGCTTTGTAGAAGTTCACCAGCTGGAAATTGTGATATTCCATCACTTCTTTCAGTTTTTCAGCGAAGGTCGCTTTGTCGAAGAGGTCACCCACGCGCAGACCGCGACGTGCAACTTTATCTTCGTAAGCCGGGCCGATACCACGACCGGTGGTGCCGATCGCTTTCGCGCCGCGCGCTTTCTCACGCGCTACGTCCAGCGCCACGTGATAATCCAGGATCAGCGGGCAGGCTTCGGAGAGCAGCAGACGCTCACGAACAGGGATACCACGGTCTTCCAGACCTTTCATCTCTTTCATCAGCGCAGCAGGAGACAGCACAACGCCGTTACCGATGATGCTGGTGACGTTTTCGCGAAGAATGCCTGATGGAATAAGATGGAGGACGGTTTTTTCACCGTTGATTACGAGAGTATGGCCTGCGTTGTGACCGCCCTGGTAGCGTACAACATATTTAGCCCGTTCAGTCAGAAGATCAACAATCTTCCCTTTACCTTCGTCACCCCATTGGGTGCCCAGTACGACGACGTTGTTACCCATTTTTTTCAAAATCACCGTTTGCTTAAAAATGGATTCTACCATCGCTTTTTCAGATATACAGCACTTTTTGACCTCAAAATACGCCGATTGTGCCTATTTTTTGATCAGCCAATCGTTTTCCTCAACATGTAGTAGATCACGATGCCCGCAACCACAAGACCGCCGCCAAAACGACGCAAAATATTATCCGGCAGCTGGCTCATCGTGGCGATCATTCGGCGCCAGGCGCGCGGATAAAGCATCGGTCCAAGACCTTCCAGCACCAGGACCAGGGCCAGTGCGAGCCAGATCGTTGAATTCATTTTTATTCCTTATAAAAGAAAACCACCGCTCCGTTGAGAGCGGTGGTTTGAATACTCAAACGAGCCTGAGTTTATCGCGTTGCGTTAGCCGGCGTCTTCATATAACGGAAGAAATCGCTGTCCGGGCTGAGCACCATGACATCCTGGTTGCTCTGGAAGCTATTCTCGTAAGCACGCAGGCTACGGATAAAGGCGTAGAAGTCAGGATCCTGGCTGAAAGCATCAGCGAACAGCTTCGCCGCTTCGGCATCGCCTTCACCGCGCAGGATACGGCCCTGGCGCTCAGATTCCGCCAGCGTCTTGGTGACTTCATAGTCCGCGGCTGCACGCAGCTTCTCAGCCTCTTCCTGACCCTGTGAACGGTGACGACGGGCTACCGCCTCACGCTCGGCGCGCATACGGTTGTAAATCGCCTCGGACACTTCAACTGGCAGGTTGATCTGCTTGATACGCACGTCAACCACTTCGATACCCAGCGCAGCCATACTGTTCGGGTTGATCACCGGCACTTTACCGTTAGTCTCCGCCTGAACGCGTTCAGCCGCTTTGGCAATCGCATCATCTGCTGCCGGCGTTGAAACTTCATCTTCAGTGCCCGCTGTACCAGAGTTCAGCGCATCGCGAACTTCCAGGGTCAGACGACCACGGGAGTCGGTCACAATGTCTTTCACATCCAGACGACCAATCTCGGAACGCAGACGGTCAGAGAACTTACGTTTCAGCAGCACTTCTGCCTGAGAAACGTCGCCGCCGCCCGTTGCCAGGAAGTAACGGCTGAAATCGCTGATGCGCCATTTGATATAGGAATCAACGATCAGGTCTTTCTTCTCTTTGGTCACGAAACGGTCGGCCTGGTTATCCATGGTCTGGATACGTGCATCCAGCGTTTTCACGGACTGAATGAACGGCACCTTGAAGTGCAGACCCGGCTCGTAAATCACCGGGCGTTTGTCGCCATCACGCACGACGCTGCTGAACTGGAACTTAATCCCACGCTCGCCTTCTTTCACCACAAAAATCGAGGTATAAAGCGCGACCAGTACGATGACGATGATCGCAATAACTGACTTACGCATCCTTATTCCCCCTGACGCTGGTAGTCGTTACGCTGCGCGTTAGCACGGCGTTGGTCCATAATGTCACCATCGTTCGAAGAAGGCGTTGTGTTCGTGCTGGCGCTGCCTGTTGAGGCTGGCGGCAGACGCAGCAGGTTGTTCGCGCCGCTGGTGTCGCCTTTCGCTGCTGGTGCAGAACCGCCTTTCAGCATCTGATCCAGCGGCAGAACCATCAGGTTTCCGCCTTTACTGTCGTTAACCAACACTTTGCGGGTGTGGCTCAGCACTTTTTCCATGGTCTCGATATAGAGACGCTCACGGGTAATTTCCGGTGCCGCTTTATATTCCGGCAGGATCTTCGCGAAGCGGGCCACTTCACCCTGAGCTTCCAGGATGGTCTGCGTTTTATACGCGCGCGCTTCTTCCAGAATACGCTGCGCCTGACCGTTAGCGCGTGGCTGAACTTCGTTGGTGTACGCTTCTGCTTCACGGATGTACTGCTGTTCGTTTTCACGGGCAGCAATCGCATCGTCAAATGCGGCTTTCACCTCTTCCGGCGGACGCGCAGCCTGGAAGTTGACGTCCAGCAGGGTAATACCCATGTTGTACGGACGAATGGTCTCTTCCAGCTCGCGCTGGGTATCGCTACGAATAACGGTACGACCTTCGGTCAGAATACGGTCCATGGTGTATTTACCGATCACACCGCGCAGGGCGCTGTCGGTCGCCTGACGCAGGCTGTCATCCGCGCTGGTCACGCTAAACAGATAACGCTCAGGATCGGTCACGCGGTACTGCACGTTCATCTCAACGCGCACCACGTTTTCGTCAGAAGTCAGCATCACGCCAGAGGCGGCCAGTTCACGGACGGATTCCACGTTTACCGCGGTCACGTCATCAATGAAGGTCGGCTTCCAGTTCAGACCCGGCTCAACCAGATGGCTGAACTTACCGAAACGGGTGACCACGCCGCGTTCTGCTTCTTTAATGGTGTAGAACCCGCTGGCTGCCCAGATGATGACTACCGCAGCGGCCACGATGCCCACTACGCGGCCACCCATTGGCGGGCGCGAACTCTGAGTGGAATTGCCACCCGAGCCAGAACCTTTTCCTCCGCCAAGGCCACCAAGCTTCTTGCTCAGTTTGCGGAAGATATCATCCAGATCCGGCGGCCCCTGCTCGCGACCACCTTTGTTGCCATTTCCCTCAGAGTTGCCGCCAGGTTTGCTGCTTCCCCACGGGTCGCGGTCTTGTCCGTTATTACCGGGCTGATTCCACGCCATGTATATGCTCCATATTTGTTATGCAAGGGCGAATTATTCAGGCATCCCCTTTCTGATCAGACGATATAGTCGACCAGCGCAGGTTCTTGTTTACAGAGGCGACGCCAGTCAACGATCGGCATACGCACCTGCATCCCCACGCTGCCGTCATCCTCCATCCACTCTTTTTCTATCGCCTGAAGCTGATAAAACCGGCTGCGCAGCCTGCCTTCCTGTGGCGGCAGTCGCAGCGTGTGCTGAGCTACCTCACCGGAAAGACGTTCTGTCAAAGCCTGGAAAAGCAGTGGCACACCAATACCGGTCTGGGCAGAAAGCCAGACCCGAATCGGTTTGTTTTCTTCATCTCTGTCGATACGCGGTTCGAAATCGTCCAGCATATCGATCTTATTCATGACCAACAGCGTTGGGATCTCGTGGGCGTCGATCTCTTCGAGCACCACGTTCACCGCGTCGATGTTCTCCTGCACGCGCACGTCTGCCGCATCAATCACGTGCAGCAGCAGAGTCGCCTGTCGCGTCTCCTGCAGGGTGGCTTTAAACGCCGCCACCAGGTCATGCGGCAGGTGGCGGATAAACCCTACGGTATCCGCCAGCACCGTTTCACCGACGTCTGCAACGTCAATACGGCGCAGCGTAGGGTCCAGGGTCGCAAACAGCTGGTCTGCGGCATAAACCTGGGCCTCGGTTATCTGGTTAAACAGGGTGGATTTACCGGCGTTGGTATAGCCCACCAGCGACACCGTCGGGATGTCGGCTTTGGTTCGCGCCCGACGCCCCTGTTCGCGCTGTTTCTCTACACGTTCCAGACGTGAAAGGATCTGGGTAATTCGGCCACGCAGCAAACGACGGTCGGTTTCGAGCTGGGTTTCACCCGGGCCGCGCAAACCAATCCCGCCTTTTTGTCTTTCAAGGTGTGTCCAGCCACGCACCAGACGCGTTGCCAGATGGCGCAGCTGCGCCAGCTCAACCTGCAGTTTCCCTTCGTGGGTACGTGCACGCTGAGCAAAAATATCTAAAATCAAACCCGTGCGATCGATAACACGGCATTCGCAAAGGGCTTCCAGGTTGCGCTCCTGGGCTGGAGACAGCGCATGATCAAACAACACGACTGACGCGCCGGTTGCTTTTACGGCATCCGCAATTTCGACTGCTTTACCTTCACCAACAAAATACTTTGGGTGCGGCGCTTTACGGCTACCGGTAATCACCTGCATTGCTTCGACACCGGCGGAAGAGACCAGAGATTCAAACTCCTGGAGGTCTTCCATATCTTTGTCTTGCGAAAAATAGATGTGTACCAGCACCGCCTGCTCACCGGCATCATAACGGTCAAACAAGCGTAAACCTCTCTAAAAAGATCAGCGGGGAACGCAGGATCCCTGGCTCCCCGTGTGGATAACAGTGCGAAACCTTATTCGGTTTCGTCGCTGTCCTGCGCCGGCGTTGAAGAACCCTGCGCGTTGCTGCCATGATGGTAGTTACTACCAGTGCCGCCGCCAGCGTTATTGCTGTGATGAGATACCGGACGGGACGGAACAACAGTAGAAATAGCGTGCTTGTAGACCATCTGACTGACCGTGTTTTTCAACAGAATCACAAACTGATCGAAAGACTCAATCTGACCTTGCAGCTTAATACCATTCACCAAATAAATAGAAACTGGAACACGTTCCCGACGCAATGCGTTCAGGAACGGATCTTGTAAAGATTGCCCCTTAGCCATTCTATCTTTTCCTTATATGCTTGTTTTGTACTTAGAACCTTGCGATTCTGAAAAATTGCGCACGATACGTCTCAATTGTACACATTCAGTGAGCGATATCACCAACAACCTCAATCACTTCGTTTAACGCCTGTTGCGGTTTTTCACTGTCTAACCAGTGAACACCCTCCCAACCGCGCAACCAGGTGATCTGGCGCTTCGCTAACTGTCTCGTGGCGCAAACACCTCTATAAACCATTTCATCGTATGAAATCTCACCTTCAAGATACGACCACATCTGGCGGTATCCCACACAACGAATGGAAGGCATGTCCGTATGCAAATCTCCACGGGCAAATAGCGCCCGCACTTCTGCTTCAAAATCTGAAGCTAACATCTGATGAAAACGCTGCTCAATTCGCTGATGGAGCAGTTCACGGCTCGCCGGGGCGATGGCGAACTGATGCACCTGATACGGCAGAGCGTCTCCTGACGTTTGCGTCAGTTCCGTTAAAGTTTTACCCGAAATGAAAAAAACTTCCAGTGCCCGGGAAAGCCTTTGCGGATCATTTGGATGGATCCGTGCTGCTGCAACCGGGTCAATCTCCGCCAGTTGCTGATGCAAAACGTCCCAACCCTGCTCTGCCGCCTGCTGCTCAATTTTCGCTCTTATTTCCGGATCCGCGGATGGCAGAGGTGACAACCCCTCCAGCAACGCCTTGAAATAGAGCATGGTTCCGCCAACCAACAGCGGTATACGTCCCGCCGCCGTTATCTCGGCCATTTCGGCTAAGGCATCCCGGCGGAAATCCGCTGCGGAATAGGCCTGAGCCGGGTCAAGAATATCCAGCAAACGGTGCGGTGCCGCACGCAGCTCTTCTGCGTCAGGCTTCGCCGTGCCGATGTCCATCCCTCGGTAGATGAGGGCGGAGTCGACGCTAATCAACTCTACAGGCAAAACTTTACGCAACTCAATGGCTAGCGCCGTTTTGCCGGAGGCCGTTGGGCCCATTAAAAAAATTGCCTTAGGCAGGCTCGCCTTACTTGCGTCAATCATGTTTCAGGGCGTTCATCGCCGTTTGTAAATCAACAGGTTGTAATAACCCACCCGGCGGCGTTTTCACCAGATGCGGACAGAGGCGTTCCACCTCCGCCAGCACGCTAATGGCCTGCGCCATACTCCACGACGCGTGTTCGCTTGCCAGATGGCGGGCGATCCACTGCGCGGTGTTGGCGGCATCAAACGATGTTTGCTGCGCCAGGTAGCCTATCAGTTCAGGAATCAAGTTTTGTAAATTTTGTTGGCGTAAGGGTAAAGGCACTGCACGAATTGTCACATGTTGTGGTTCGAGCACAGTTTCAATACCCATTTGCGCCAGCTGCGGCTCTGCGCGCTGCAATACCCTTGTTTCATCAGGGGATATTTTCAGCCGAACCGGAATTAAGAGCGGCTGCGCGCAGGCTGCATTTTCGCCTGGCGTAAGCTGCACCTGCTTGAGCCAGCGTTCGGCGACCGGCAGTGCCAGAAGCATCAGTTTGCCGTCACGTTCAAGCAGTGCCATATCGGGCGCGATAATCGTCAGCACCCGGCCAAAACTCTGGCTATGGCCGTCCAGAGAAGGCTGAGCGGCCGGAATGTGCTCTTTACGCTCCACGGCTGGCGTTTCCAGCAGCTTGCGGTACAACGCGCCCTGCTGCTTCTGATAGCCAGGCTGTGCATTCGGATAGTTCGCGCCCGTTGGCCGCGGTGCGCTCCCGGCCTGGGAGAAACGCGGAGCTTCCGGTTCACGCGCGACGGCAGGCTCCGCAAAATGGTTGCGGCCTGCCGCGACACGGTTTTCCGGCAGCGGACGCGGTGCAGGGGCGTCGTTCTCCAGCGGCAGCGTTGGCTCTGCCTGCTGCTGCAACACGGCGGCCACGCCCTGATAAATAAAGTCGTGAACCAGACGCGACTGGTGGAAACGCACCTCATGCTTGGCTGGATGAACGTTTACATCCACCTGATGGGGGTCGATTTCCAGATAAAGGACGAAAGCAGGCTGCTGATCGGCCCCGAGTTTGTCTTCGCAGGCCTGGCGAATCGCGTGATTGATGAGACGGTCGCGCATCATGCGGCCGTTCACGTAGCAATACTGAATTTCAGAGAACGCAGCACTGCTCGCGTTTGGATCGGCAACCCAGCCGCGTAAAGCCAGATCGCCGTGCTGCCACTCAATGGCCAGAGCCTGTTCCAGGAACGGCGTACCGCAGATCGCCCCCAAACGACGCTCTTTCTGTCCGCCTTCAGCCACCGCACGGTACTGGCGCATCACCTTGCCGTTATGGCTGAGATTAATGGTGACATCGAAACGGGCCAGCGCAATACGGCGAATGATCTCGTCGATATGGCCGAACTCGGTCTTCTCGGTACGCATAAACTTGCGTCGGGCGGGGGTGTTGTAGAACAGATCCAGGACTTCCAGCGTCGTGCCGACAGGGTGCGCCGCGGGTTTGACCGTCACATCCATATCGCGCCCTTCGGCGTAAGCCTGCCAGGCTTCCTGCTGTTCAGCGGTACGGGAGGTCAGCGTTAAGCGCGAAACGGAGCTGATACTGGCCAGCGCTTCGCCGCGAAAACCGAGGCTAATAATCGCTTCCAGATCGTCCAGAGAGGCGATTTTACTGGTGGCGTGACGAGCCAGCGCCAGCGCCAGCTCCTCTTTTTTAATGCCACAGCCGTTGTCGCGAATGCGGATAAGCTTCGCGCCACCGCGTTCGATATCAATATCGATGCGGGTTGCGCCCGCATCGAGGCTGTTTTCCACCAGCTCCTTCACCACCGACGCAGGGCGTTCCACCACCTCACCGGCGGCGATTTGGTTCGCGAGCTGCGGCGGTAGAACCTGAATCGGCATGAATTCTCCTTAGTTGGTCGCGGTCATCTCACCCGGCAGCGCTGCGCTGGCCGTCTGGGCAGAGCCGCTCTGTGGCGCAGACTGCAGAGGATGCGCCTCAAAATATTTGCGTAAACCGTTATAAATCGCTTCGGCAATTTGCTGCTGGTAACTGTCGCTTCCCAACAGACGCTCTTCACCGTTGTTACTGATAAAGCCCGTCTCCACAAGGATGGACGGGATATCTGGCGAGCGCAGAACGCCGAGGCTGGCATGTTCTGGACGGCGTTTATGCAGCACGCCAACGCTTTGCAGCTGGTTCAATACGTTAGTGGCGACATCATACCCGACGCGCTGAGAATGACCGAACTGTAAATCCAGCACCGCCTGGCTGAGGTACGGATCGGACTGGCTGTTCGCCAGCACGTCGCCCGCGCCGCCTAACAGTTCAGACTGCTTCTCATGCTCTTCCAGCCAGTTGGCCATTTCGCTGTTAGCGCGACGGTTCGACAGCACCCAAACCGAGGCGCCGGTCGCGCTACGATTCGGTGCGGCGTCCGCATGAATGGAGACCAGGAAGTTCGCGTTTTGCTTACGCGCAACGTCCGAGCGTCCCATTACGGAGATAAAGTAGTCCCCGTCGCGGGTCAACACGCCTTTAAACATAGGGTCGTCATTGAGCAGCGAACGCAGTTTACGCGCGATAGCGATAGTCACGTTTTTTTCTCGCGTGCCGCCAGGGCCAATCGCCCCCGGATCTTCCCCGCCGTGACCCGCATCAATGGCGATAATCACTTTGTCACCGCTGACCGTCGCGCGTCGCGCGCTGGCCACCGGACGCGTCACCGTATTGCTGCTGGTTGCCGCGGTAATGCGATCGTTCTGCGATTTAAACGGATTACGTGCAGGTTCAGAAGGACGCGGCGTATACACTGGTTCTTCCACGCGCTTCGCTACGACCGGCGGCGGTGGAGGCGGCGGCGGCGCGTCGGCATTGATGGTAAACACCACCGTATAGTTCGCCCCGTTTTGCTGCTTCACCGCCTTCGTTTTGCCCTTTTCGGTCAGATCAACCACCAGGCGTAACGACTGGCTATCCTGCGGCGTTCCCGAACGAATACTTTTCACAAGGTTGTTACCGCTGAACCGCAGCGGTAGCCCCTGGATCACGCCTGTTTGTTTGATATCCAGCGCCACGCTGTGGCTGTCTGGCTGTGAAAACGCATATTCAGGATCGCCCATAAAGCTGAACGTGATCCGGGCCTGGCTTTCGCCGTTTGATACCTGAATATCTGAGAGGTTTGCCGCCCCGGCCTGCGCGCACAGCAGCACGGTGGCAGCCAACAACCAACCTTTAACGCGATTTATCATCCCGTCATCCCTACGCTTAACCGGCCAGTCGCGCCAGTAAGGAACTGCCTGATGAGGAAACAGCACTGATGCGTGCCTCACGCCCTTGTGCCTGGTAATCTAAGTGAATTTCGACATCCGGGTCAGGCAGCACACCCGCACCTTGTTGCGGCCACTCCACCAGGCAAATGGCGTCGTTGGCAAAATAATCACGGATCCCCATAAATTCCAGCTCCTCAGGATCCGCAAGGCGGTATAAATCGAAGTGGTACACCATGAGATTTTCAAGGGTGTACGGTTCAACCAGCGTGTAGGTTGGGCTTTTCACATTCCCGTTATGCCCTAACGCCTGCAAAAAACCCCGGCTGAAGGTGGTTTTACCCGCACCTAAATCACCATACAGATAAATGACGGTTGCCCCCTGACAGGCCTGCGCCACGCGCTTGCCGAGTTCTAAAGTGGCTTGTTCATCAGGTAAAGGAATCGCTCGATTAGTCATTTTCTACGTCAATCACATCCGGGTTAACAACACGCCGCAGCGTGCAAAAAAGATCGGTGGCCAGCATGCCGCGTGTACCGTAACGCGCGGCCAGTTTATCCGCCGCGACACCGTGGGCCACGCAGCCCGCGCAGGCTGCATCATAAAGGGGAAGTTTCTGTCCAAGCAATGCGCCAATGATGCCGGAAAGCACATCGCCCATGCCGCCGCTTGCCATGCCCGCATTTCCGGCATCGATAATGCCCTGCGTCTCGTCACTGGCGACAACGGTTCCTGCCCCTTTCAAAACAGCAACACCTCCGTAACGTTTTACCAGACGCTGAGCAGAAAGTAAGCGATCGCTTTCGATTTCTGCCACGCTGCAGTTAAGCAGGCGCGCGGCTTCGCCGGGGTGTGGCGTCAGAATGCGATTGTGACGCTTATCGGGGTTTATTGCCAGAAGGTTAAGCGCGTCGGCATCCCACAGCATCGGTTTACGAAAATTCTCGACCTTTTGCAGGGCCTGTTTACCCCATGCCTGCTGTCCAAGCCCGGGGCCGATCGCCACCACGTCCGCCCATTCCAGGCTTTCTTCAAGCGACTGAGGCGTAAGCTCATGGACCATCAGCTCCGGTCGGGCCGTAACGATCGGCGCTATATTCTCAATGCGAGTGAGTACTCGCACTAATCCGGCACCGCAGCGCAGAGCCGCTTCGCCGGTCATGCGAATCGCACCTGCCGTACCACGATCGCCGCCAATAATCACTAGCCTGCCATGATCGCCCTTATGGGACGTTGGTCGGCGCGGCGGGAGCCACGCTGCAAGCTGCGACGCATCAAAACGCGCGAGGTACGTTTCCTGCCCGGCCAGCCAGCTCTCCAGCCCCAGCGCATGGTGGTGCAAAACGCCAACGACGTCTCGTGCTTTACCGGTCAGTAGCCCCGGCTTGAGGGCGATGAAGGTTACCGTATGTGCAGCCTGAATGACCGCTCCCGGCGTCGCGCCGGTTTGTGCGATCAGGCCTGAGGGAATATCCAGGGCGACGACCGGCGCGGAGTGTCTGTTAGCGTGTTCAATCAGGGCGGCAATGTTCTCGCGAGGCGCACTGCGTAGCCCGGTACCCAGCAGACCGTCAACAATCAGATCCACCTCTTCCGGCCAGACGATATCAGGCGCATGAATCACACCGCCTGCGTTAAGCCACGCCTCCCGCGCCGCGCTGGCCTCTTCCGGCAGCGGTTTATCACTCTCCAGGGCCAGCAACGTCACGCGGATACCTGCCGCAACCGCGAGACGGGCGACGACGTAGCCGTCGCCGCCGTTATTGCCGTGACCGCACAGAATCAGCCAGCGGGCGGCCTGAGGGTACGCGCTGCGGGCAACATTAAACGCCGCCTCACCCGCGCGCAGCATCAGTTCAAAAAGGGTAATCCCGAGGCTGTCTGCGGCCTCTTTTTCGGCGCGCCGGAGGTCATCCGCATGCCAGATGGAATGTGGTATACTTGCGGGGTTTTTCTTCACCGTATGGTCCGTCATGTCACAGCCCCTCGATCTCAATGAATTAGCGCAAAAAATAAAACAGTGGGGTGCTGAGCTTGGCTTCCAGAAGGTGGGTATTACCGATACCGACCTTTCCGCCAGCGAGCCAAAACTGCAGGCCTGGCTGGACAAACAATACCACGGCGAAATGGAGTGGATGGCGCGTCATGGCATGATGCGCGCCCGCCCTCACGAGCTTTTGCCGGGCACATTACGCGTCATCAGCGTGCGCATGAACTATCTGCCCGCCAACGCGGCCTTTGCGCGCACGCTAAAAAATCCCTCTCTGGGTTACGTCAGCCGGTACGCCATGGGGCGTGATTACCATAAGCTCTTGCGTAACCGTTTAAAAAAACTCGGGGAAACTATTCAGCAGCACTGTGTTTCGCTGAATTTTAGACCCTTTGTCGATTCTGCGCCTATTCTTGAGCGCCCGATCGCCGAAAAAGCCGGGCTTGGCTGGACAGGTAAGCACTCACTTATCCTTAGCCGCGACGCCGGATCGTTCTTCTTCCTGGGTGAACTGCTGATTGATTTACCGCTGCCGGTAGACGGCCCGGTAGAGGAAGGCTGCGGCCGCTGCGTGGCCTGCATGACCATCTGCCCGACGGGTGCCATCGTCGAGCCTTACACCGTTGATGCGCGCCGCTGCATCTCCTACCTCACTATCGAACTGGAAGGAGCCATTCCAGAGGAATTTCGACCGCTTATCGGCAACCGCATCTACGGCTGCGACGACTGCCAGCTGATCTGCCCGTGGAACCGCTATTCGCAGCTCACGGACGAAGAGGATTTCAGCCCGCGTAAGGCGCTGCATGCGCCTCAGCTCGTTGAGCTGTTCGCCTGGACCGAAGCCTGGTTCCTGAAAGTGACGGAAGGTTCGGCCATTCGCCGTATCGGTCATCTGCGCTGGCTGCGTAATGTTGCCGTCGCGCTGGGTAATGCCCCGTGGGATGAAGCCAATATTCGGGCGCTTGAAAGCCGTAGAGGTGAGCACCCACTTCTTGATGAGCACATAGAATGGGCGATTGCGCAGCAAATAGAGAAGCGTAATGCCTGCGCGATCGAGGTGCAGCTACCGAAGAAACAGCGTCTGGTGCGGGTGATTGAAAAAGGGCTTCCGCGGGATGCCTGAACTATTCACAGCCTGTGAATAAAATTACAAACTCAAGCGCCATCTGGGCTGGAGAAGAGGTCAAGTGATCTCAATAACATTTTGAAATGAAAATTTATTCACTAAATACAGTGCGTTACAAAGATATTATTCACCCTGCTAAGCTTTAACCCTGTTACGGTTAAGCGTAGTTTCTGTGGATAACTCTGTTCACAATAGTATTTCAGAGACAATAGAAAACGTCCCCAACGACTCTTTTCGCTGTGGATATTTTAGAGATTAAGAAGAATTTGGAGCGGGAAACGAGACTCGAACTCGCGACCCCGACCTTGGCAAGGT
>NZ_JUMS01000002.1:0-49718 GCF_001059415.1 Enterobacter sp. 940_PEND | reverse complement strand
TCGCCCCGGCCTGCAGGAAACGCCTCAGCGATTTACAGCCGGACCAGGGTATCCCTGTAAGTCATCTATTTTCCGGAAGCAAGATCCATCGCTTCGGGTAGAGAAATTACTGTGGTTCCCTCTCCCAAAGGGAGAGGGAATGGTCGGAAGGCAGAATTAAATCGAGGTACGGCGATAGCTACGGTATTCAGGTTTCCAGAAGTTGTCGTCGATGGCCTGCTGCAGCGCGTCCGCAGAGGTTTTCACCGCCACGCCCTGCTGCTGCGCCATTTTACCCACCGCAAACGCGATAGCGCGCGACACCTTGTGAATGTCTTTCAGCTCCGGCAGCACCAGCCCTTCACCGTTGTTGACCAGCGGCGAGTAGCCCGCGAGTGTTTCGCTCGCCGACATCAGCATCTCATCGGTAATGCGGGACGCGCCGGAGGCGATCACGCCCAGACCAATGCCCGGGAAGATATAGGAGTTGTTGCACTGGGCGATCGGATAGGTTTTATCCTTCCACACCACCGGGTCGAACGGGCTGCCGGTGGCGACCAGCGCGTTACCTTCGGTCCAGGCGATGATGTCCTGCGGCGTCGCTTCCACGCGGGAGGTCGGGTTGGAAAGCGGCATCACGATAGGGCGCTCGCAGTGCTTGTGCATCTCGCGAATGATCTCTTCGGTGAAGAGGCCGGTTTGCCCGGAAACGCCGATCAGAATATCCGGCTTCACGTTGCGCACTACGTCCAGCAGGGAAAGGACTTCGTTGTCGGTATCCCAGTTTTTCAGGTTCTCGCGCTTCTGCACCAGCTTGTTCTGGAACGGCAGCAGGTTCGGCATAGCGTCGGTCAGCAGGCCGAAACGATCAACCATAAAGACGCGGGAGCGGGCCAGCTCTTCGCTTAAGCCTTCGCGCTGCGTCTGGGCGATGATCTGCTCGGCGATGCCACAGCCCGCAGAGCCTGCGCCCAGGAAGACGATTTTCTGGTAGCTCAGCTGGCTGCCGGCTGCGCGGCTGGCGGCGATAAGCGTACCCACGGTCACGGCTGCGGTGCCCTGGATGTCGTCGTTAAAAGAGCAGATCTCATCGCGATAGCGGTTCAGCAGCGGCATCGCGTTTTTCTGCGCGAAGTCTTCAAACTGCAGCAGAACGTCCGGCCAGCGGTGCTTCACGGCCTGGATGAAGTCGTCGACAAACTGATAGTACTCGTCGTCGGTAATGCGCGGATGGCGCCAGCCCATATAGAGCGGATCGTTGAGCAGCTGCTGGTTGTTGGTCCCGACGTCCAGCACCACCGGCAGGGTATACGCCGGGCTGATGCCGCCGCAGGCGGTGTAGAGAGAGAGCTTACCGATTGGGATCCCCATCCCGCCAATGCCCTGGTCGCCGAGGCCGAGAATACGTTCGCCGTCGGTCACCACAATCACTTTGATATTGTGGTTCGGCACGTTCTGCAGAATATCGTCCATGTTGTGGCGGTTCTGATAGGAGATGAAAACTCCGCGTGAACGACGGTAGATCTCTGAGAAACGCTCGCAGGCCGCACCCACCGTCGGGGTGTAGATCACCGGCATCATCTCTTCGAGATGGTTCTGCACCAGGCGATAGAAGAGGGTTTCATTGGTGTCCTGAATGTTACGCAGGTAGATGTGCTTGTCGATTTCGGTTTTGAAACCCTGATACTGGATCCACGCGCGCTCCGCCTGTTCTTCAATGGTTTCAACCACTTCGGGCAGTAAACCCAGCAGGTTAAAGCTGCTGCGCTCTTCCATGCTGAAGGCGCTGCCTTTGTTGAGCAGGGGGAATTCGAGTAAAACCGGTCCGGCGTATGGGATGTATAAGGAACGATGTTTTTTCAGTTTGTTGTCCATGTCACTCACTCTTTTTATGAAGATCCGTCCCTGACACTGCTGTTTGTCATCTTTCTGGCCTGTGCGATGGGGTGCGGTCAGGCGGTATTATAAAGGAGCTAAATATTAATTACCGCAACACATAAACAAAAACACCATCGGGATTACCGATGGTGTTCTGGATCTCAGTCTGGAACTTACTTGCCGGCGTGGCGTTTTCTGCCGGTGGCGTGCGTGACCTGCGTTTCGTGGTCGCCTTCAATCACCACTTTACGCTGATTTGAAAGCTTGTAGTTCAGTCCCAGAATATGGCGTGCCTGACGGTTCGATTTCATGTTAACTCCTCAATCCTGTTGATAGTTTTAAGGACCAGTTTGCTTACGCAAACGAAATGTAACCCCTTAGGTTGCAGATCCAGCTTAGCAGGTTTTTACAAGGGTGCGTTTTGCCCGCTGACGACGTAGTTAATAGTCTGCTGGTAGATGTCACTGAGGATGTCATTATCCGTGGATTCCACCCATTTGGTTAGTTCCATCAAAATGTCATCTTCAGTCACAGCACCGTGCTCGGCGTGAAGACCCTGCGCAATCGCGTTAACGAGTTCAGGTTGTGCTGCTGCGGTATTAGCCGGGTAATAAGTAAACATGCTGCCTCCGTGTCGTTGTCTGTTTAATGGTACGGCTCGCAAAAAATTTAATTCATAAACAGAATGGCAAATATTTTCCCGGTTGTGGTTCAGATTCATCTTAGAAATAAAAATGACATAAGTGCATGCTTTTATGCACTTTTAAAAGATGTGGCTATATCGACGGGTAACGGCGGGGATATTTTGGCGGGGCTCCTGCTATCGCGGAAATATAGCAGGAGCCGTTTTTAAATTACCACTTCATTTCGCCAGTATTCACTTTGGCGCTTAATTCCAGCGAGCTTTCATCAGCCAGGCCCGGATACTGTTTTTTCAGGGTATTGATAACGCCTGCGGAATCTTTATGCGCGGCTAAAGCCTTTTCAAAGCGCTGCAGATAGTCGCGGGTAAAATCAATCGCGCCAGTGCCCGCTGGTGGGGTGCCCAGGTAGTGGCCCGGGATCACGCGCTCGGGTTTGTGCGCGGCCATATGCTCCAGCGTTTCCTGCCACTGCTTGCGGCTTTCCGGCGTCTGGGTGTCTGCCGTCCAGACGTGAATGCCCCAGGCTACCCCGGTGCCGCCGAGGATCGTTTTTGCTGAGGGGATCCACACATAGGCCGCGTAGCTGTCTGACTGCTCGATATCGACCTTTTCCCCGTCAACCATGAACGTGGTGGAGGCAAGAACCTGCGGGACAACCAGCTCCGTTGGCGCGCCGTCCTTCATCTGCGGCCCCCAGAAGGCGAGCTTGGCATCTTTGGTGGCTTTAATATGGTCAACCACATGCTGCGTGGCCACCACTTTGGCATTCGGGAAGGCTTTGACCAGCGGCTGCAGGCCAAAATAGAAATCCGGATCGCCGGAGGTGATCACAATCTTATTCAGGGTTTTACCGCTGCGGCGGATTTTTTCTACCAGCGCTTCGCCATCCTTCACGCTGAACTGCGCGTCAAACAGCACCGCCTCTTTCGGGCCGGAAACCAGCGTGGAGGAGACCGGGAAAATGCCTTTTTCCTGCGGGTTCCAGGTATCAATGGTTAACGGCGCGGCAAAAACCGCCGGCGTGAAAAGAGTGGATAGCAGGGCAATATGAGTGAGTTTCATGCTGTTGTCTCAGTTGTTCAGGAATGTGTCTATTGTACGGATATTCGCATTTGCCAGAATTCCTGAAACAAGACATGCTTAGTTTCATAAATCGAGCAGATGGAGCTTTTATGGATCGCGTTATTGCCGCTCAGGTCTACAACCGGATATGCGAGCTGGGAAGTTTGAGCGCGGCGGCGCGCGCGCTGGGCATTTCCCGGCCGATGGTGAGCCGCTACCTGGAACAAATGGAGAAGTGGGCGGGTACGCGGCTGGTAAACCGCTCCACGCGCAAGCTGACGCTGACCGCGGCAGGGGAAAAGGTGCTGCAAAAAACGCGGACGCTCTCGCAGATTTCGCAGGAAATCGAGGGCCAGTCGGAGAAAGATCTGCCCTCCGGCACGCTGCGGGTGGCCTGCGCCCATTTTACCGCCATGCACCTGATTGCGCCGGTCCTGCCTGAGCTGCTCTCGCGCTACCCGCAGCTGCGCATTGAGCTGGACGTGAACAACCACCCGGTCAGCCTGGTGGGAGAGCGCATTGATGTCGCCGTGCGCATTACCGACAACCCCGAACCCGGCATGATTGCCCGCCCGCTGGGGGAATGTCGCTCGGTGCTCTGCGCCTCGCCGGCGTATCTGGCACAGCACGGTATCCCCGTCAGCCCTGAAGAATTAGCGCAGCACAACTGTCTGCACTACAGCTTTTTTGCCGGGCAGTCCTGGCACTTTCTGACGCCGGAAGGGGAAAGCCTGAGCGTGGCCGTCAGCGGCAACCTGAGCGCCAGCATCTCTTCGCTGTTGATGGACGCGGCGATCAAGCACTGCGGTATTGCCATGCTGCCGGAGCGCGAAGCGTCTGCCGCGCTGGAACAGGGATTACTGGTGCCGGTGCTGGAGGCGCTTGAGCCGAAACCGCTTGCCATCCATGGCATTTATCAGTCCCGGGAATACCAGCCTGCCGCGCTGCGCGTGTTCCTTGACGAACTGTCGCGCTACCTGGCATAAGAGGGCATTACTTCGCCTTTAGCCAGGGAGACGTCGTGCTCCAGAAAATAATATCGGCACCGAGATAACTTTCGCCGAAGCGGACAAATTCCGCTTTGGTGAACGGTTTTCCGGTCTGAGGATTCTTATAGGTCAGGGTCGGTTCCTGAACCGCCATGGCGATGAGCGGCAGCGTCTGTTTATTTTTATGGAAGAAGGGATAGGCATTCTTCATGTGTGCCTTGCGGTTGGGAACAATGTCCGGCCCACCCAGGCCGATATTGTTGGCGCTGGCATACGCAAACAGTCGCCCCATGTAGTTGTGGTCATTATCCCATTCGCACGGCCAGAAGTTCACGTACTGCACCACGCGTGATTTCTGAAAAGCCTTTCGCGCAAAGGCCAGGTTTTCCATTTCACCCGCGAAATAGCTGTCGCAGGTAAATCCGGCGGGCGGATTTTTTTCGTCGATATCAATGGCGGTTTCGGGCAGGTTTACCCCATACACCTTTCCATCAAAGCGTTTCGCGAGGGCGGCCAGCAGCGCCTGGTAGCGCTGGCGCACGGCAGGATCCCACTGACGCGCCACCCACCCTGAACCGACCGGCTTGCCTTCGCCGGGGTTATCGAACTGCGGCGCAATCCCGCCACCGTACTGCGTGTCGTGCATCAGATAGTCCGGAACGTAGCGGGCGTCCGGCTCAAAGAAACGATCCTGGATTTGAATAAAGAGCTTTTTTCCGGCGGCCTTAACGCGCGCCAGATCCTGTTCAATCCGCGAGAAGTCATAGCTGTCCTTCTCGGGTTCCAGCAGGCGCCAGTTGTAAACGATCTGCACGCCGCCGATATCGCTTCGCGCAACGAGCGGAAACGCCGCGTCGAGATCGCCCGAGCTGGTATAAATAAAGTTCTCCGGCGTTTTCGCCAGTGAAGAGAGCGACAGAGCCAGCGTGGTGACGGCAACGGCCATCCTGATTTTTAGCGCCATATCATTATCCTTTTTGTCGGTACAGCAGGTGAAAGTCCCGGAATTGTCTGTGTTCCAGGGTGGGGCAGATGCGTAGTCTATACTTAACCCTTTGTAAGCCAAAAGGAGAGCAAGAATGACTATTCATAAGCACGGTTCGGCACACTGGTCTGGCGACATTAAGCGCGGAAAAGGAACGGTTTCCACCGAGAGCGGCGTTCTCAATCAGCAGCCTTATGGTTTCAATACCCGCTTTGAGGGCGAAAAGGGGACCAACCCCGAAGAGCTGATTGGCGCGGCACATGCGGCCTGCTTCTCAATGGCGCTGTCGCTGATGCTCGGCGAAGCGGGCTATACCGCCGATTCCATTGATACCACGGCGGACGTCTCTCTGGATAAAACCGACGGCGGCTTTGCCATCACTAAGGTTGCCCTGAAAAGCAAGGTGACCGTTCCAGGCATCGCCCCGCAGCAGTTCGACGGCATTATTCAGAAAGCAAAAGCGGGCTGTCCGGTCTCGCAGCTCCTGAAAGCTGAGATTACGCTGGACTATAAGCTTAATTAAGCCGCAGCCGGGTTTGCGCCCGGCTACCCCTTCAGCGCGGCGGGGAACACCTCCGCCAGCCAGGCGATAAACACCTTCAGCCTGTGCGTCAAATGCCGGTTCTGCGGGTAAACCACATGAAACGGATACGCGGCAGGGTGCCAGCCGCCCAGGATCGCCGCCAGCGTTCCCGCCTGCAAATACGCCTTTGCCGAATACTCAAAGGTTTGAACGATCCCCAGCCCCGCCGCGGCAGCCGCCAGATGGGCATTACTTTCATTGACGCCGAGATAGTGCGGAATGTTGATTTCCAGCGCCTCGCCGTTCTGCCGGAAGCGAAACGGAAACGGCCGTCCGGTGACGGGCGAGAGATAGCTAATCAGCTTGTGGCCGTTGCACAGCTCCTGCGGATAGGCCGGGACGCCGTGATTTTTCAGGTAACCCGGCGTCGCGCAGGTGACCATTTCGGCGTTACCGAGATGACGGGCGATGAGGGTTGAGTCGTCCAGCGGACCGCCGCGGATCACGCAGTCTACGTTACCGCTGATGAGATCGACCGGCCGGTCGGCCACGCCAAGGTCGATGCGGATCTCAGGGTAGCGCTGCATAAATTCCGGAAGCAGGGGAATGAGCACGTCCCGGGCGGTGGAGCCGCCCACGTCAACCCGCAAATGCCCTTTTGGCGTCGCGCGGGAAACGCGAAACGAGGTGTCGATATCTTCGATATCAATCAGCACCCTGAGCGCTTTTTCATAATATTCCATCCCTTCAGGCGTCGCGACCACCCGGCGAGTGGTCCGGTGCAGAAGGCGTATCTCCAGGTGCGACTCAAGCGATTTGACCAGCTTGCTCAGCGTGGCGATCGGCATATTCAGCGAGTCCGCCGCGCGGGTAAAGCTGCCGGACTCCACGACCCGCGTAAAGGCGCGCATCGCCATGAGCTGGTCCATGATGACCTCTGATTATTTCTGTATGTGAATAGTCATTTTCATTTTTGCCTGTTTTTCACTAATGCCGCAAGGGCTAAAGTTTGTTCAACGCGAGCGAAAGCGCGCACCACAAACCCAACAAAAGGTAAATGACATGAACACGACTCTCTCAGGAAAAATCGCACTGGTCACCGGCGGCAGCACCGGTATTGGTCTTGCCACGGCGCAGGAGCTGGCGGCGCAGGGCGCGAAGGTGTACATCACCGGTCGTCGTCAGGCCGAACTGGACGCCGCGGTAGCAGAAATTGCTTCTGACGCCGTGGGCATTCGCGCGGACGTTTCAAAGCTTGCCGATCTGGATGAGGTTTATGCCCGGATAGCCAAAGATGAAGGCCGTCTTGATATCCTGTTCGCCAATGCCGGTGGCGGCGATATGCTGCCGCTGGGCGCGATCACCGAAGAGCAGTTTGACCGGATTTTTGGCACCAACGTCCGCGGAGTGCTGTTCACGGTGCAGAAGGCGCTGCCGCTGCTCTCCGCCGGATCGTCGATTATTCTGACCGGCTCGACGGTCTCCGTTAAAGGGACGGCCAACTTCAGCGTCTACAGCGCCAGCAAGGCCGCCGTGCGCAACTTTGCCCGCTCCTGGGCGCTGGATTTGCAGGGCCGCGGGATCCGCGTCAACGTGGTGAGCCCGGGCCCGATCAAAACGCCAGGTCTCGGCGATCTGGTGCCGGAAGAACACCGTCAGGGGCTGTACGACGCGCTGGCCGCCCAGGTACCGCTGGGGCGTTTAGGCGCGCCGGGCGAGGTGGGTAAAGCGGTGGCGTTTCTGGCCTCCGACGCGGCCAGCTTTATTAACGCCATCGAGCTGTTTGTGGACGGCGGAATGGCGCAAATCTAATCCAGACTGCGCCAGCAGCGGACGTTACGGCCCTCGCGTGAGGGCTGTAGCGGCTGGGGACGTTCACACCCCTGCGTTGCCATCGGACAACGGTCGCGGAAAAAACAGCCCTCGGGCAGGTGACGGTTGCCGGGAAGCTCCGTTTTGCGTAACGCCAGATTTTCATCCAGCGGTTCACCGGTGCGGGGAACCGAGTCGAGCAGCAGACGGGTATAGGGATGGCGCGACTCGCCAAGCACCTGCGCGGCGCTGCCCAGCTCCACAATCTGCCCGAGGTACATCACCGCCACCCGGTCGCTCATGTGCCTGACCACCGAGACGTTATGCGAGATTAACACGTAGGTCAGATTACGCTGCTGTTGCAGGTTCACCAGCAGGTTGAGGATTTGCGCCTGCACGGAGATATCCAGCGCGCTGGTGGGTTCATCAAGCACGATAATATCGGGATCGGACGAGAGCGCCCGGGCGATGGCGATGCGCTGGCGCTGCCCGCCGGAGAAGGCGTGCGGAAGCCTGTCGAGGTATTCCGGGCGAATGCCCACCTGCAGCGCCAGATCCTCCGCCAGCTGACGGCGCTCGCGCTCGCTGCTGCGTTTTTGCACCCACACCGGCTCGGTGATGATGCGCCAGACCGGCAATCGCGGGTCGAGCGACGAGAGCGGATCCTGAAACACCATCTGCATGCCGCCTGCGTGGTGAGCCCGCTGGCACGCGCCGGCGCTGGGCTTAAGCATGCCCATCAGCAGCTGGGCCAGCGTGCTTTTCCCGCAGCCGGATTCACCGACAATGCCCAGCGTTTCCCCCCGGCGGATCTGCAGATCGAGCCCATTGAGGGCATGGACCTGTTCCGTCACGCGGCCCAGCCAGTTTTTGCGCGCCGCAAAGTTCACGTGCACGCTATCCAGTTCCAGCAGTACATCAGACATGGTGTTTCTCCCGTTGTGGATACCAGCAGGCAGCCTGATGGCCCTCTGCACCGTTGGGCTGTAAGCGCGGCGTTTCGCTGCATTTCGCCCCGGCGGCAAAGCAGCGCTCGCGGAAAGCGCATCCCTGCGGAAGCTGGCTGAGGTTGGGCACCGTGCCGGGGATGGCGGGAAGCAGGTCGCGCGGCTGGCCGTTTTCCGGCGCGCACCGCAGAAGGCCGATGGAGTAGGGATGCACGGGTCGGTGGATCAGCGTTTGCGTGGCACCGCTCTCGATCACGCTCCCGGCATACATCACGTACATCCTGTCGCAGAGCTGCGACACCACGGCCATATCGTGGCTGATAAACAACACCGAGGTCCCGCTGGCCCGCGCCTTGTGCTTCAGCAGGCGCAGCACCTGGAGCTGGACGGTAACGTCCAGCGCGGTGGTCGGCTCGTCGGCGATGATCAACTCCGGCTCGCAGGAGAAGGCAAGGGCGATCATCACCCGCTGGCGCATGCCGCCGGAGAGTTCAAACGGATAACGCTCCATGACCTGCTTCGCGTCCGGGATTTGCATCTCTTCCAGCAGGGCAATCGCCTTCTGCTGCGCCTCGCGCCGCGAAAGCGGCTGATGCTGGCGGATCACTTCCACCATCTGTTTGCCAATCCGCCGCGTCGGGTTGAGGGCGGTCATCGGCTCCTGAAAAATCATCGCCACTCGGGCACCGCGCCACTGGCGAAGCTGCTTCTCGGACGCCGTCAGGACGTTTTCGCCGAGTAACTTCACCTGTCCGTTATGAATGCGGTAGCTCCCTTCCGGCAACAGCCGCATGGCGAGCATGGCGGTCACGGATTTACCCGATCCCGACTCGCCCACCACGCCGACAATTTCGCCCCTGCCGATCTCCAGCGAGACGTGGTTCAGCGCGTGGACCTCACCGCGAAAAATCGGGAAGCTCAGGTGCAGGTCCTCAATACGTAATACCGGTTCGGTCATCACTGTTTTCCTCCCGATTTCGGATCCAGCAGATCGCGGATACCGTCGCCAAACAGGTTAAAGCCTACGGCGGTAATCAAAATTGCCGCACCGGGAAAGGCGCAGTACCACCACTGGTCCAGGACGTAATTACGGCCAACGGCCACCATCGCGCCCCATTCGGCGGTCGGCTGCTGCGCGCCCAGGCCGATAAACCCCAGCGTGGCGGCCATCAGAATGGCGCTGCCAATGTCCAGCGAAGCCTGCACAATCAGCGGCGGAAGGGCGTTGCGCAGGATATGCCAGCGGATCAAATGCCAGCGGGAGGCGCCAAACGTGCGGGCGGCCTGAACGTAGGTAAACTGGCGCACCACCAGGGTTTGCCCGCGCGCCAGGCGGACGTAAAACGGGATGCGGACAATCGCAATCGCCAGCATGGCGTTGAACAGGCTCGGCCCGAGCGCGGCGGCCAGCGCCATGGTCAGCACCAGGGAGGGAATGGAGAGCATGATATCCATCACCCGCATGATGATGGCGTCGCCGCGCCCGCCCAGCACGCCGGAAAAACAGCCCAGCAGTGAGCCAATGCCGCCCGCAATCGCCACCACCGCCAGCCCGGCGGTAATCGACTGCTGGCTGCCCGTCAGCACGCGGCTGAACAGGTCGCGTCCCACCTCATCGGTACCAAACCAGTGTTGTGCAGACGGCGCCTGCAGGCGGGCAGTCAGATCCAGCGCGTTCGGGTCATGCGGCACAATCCACGGCGAAGCCACCATCAGGAAGAGCATCGCAATCATAATGATGCCGCCAACGATCGTGAGCGGGCTTTGACGCAGCATCCAGAACAGCTTTGCCCAGTTGATGCGTTGTCCGGCGGTTTTAGCCGGGACGGGCGTTTCCTGCGTTAACATCATTCGGCACCTCCGCGCCCGATTCGCGGGTCAATCCACAGGTAAAGCAGATCGACCACCAGATTAACCAGCACGTAGGCCAGCGAAACGACGACGGCAAAGCCCATCACGGCAGGGAAATCGAGCGCCTGAATGGACGTCACCACCCAGGCGCCCATGCCCGGCCAGGCAAAGACGGTTTCGGTCAGCACGGCGCCGTAAAGCAGATCGCCCAGCGCCAGCCCGAGCACGGTAATGGACGGGATCATCGCATTCGGCAGAGCGTAGCGCAGGACGATGTACCAGCCGGGCAGTCCGCTGGCGCGCGCGGTACGGATGTAGTCCTCGCTGAGCTGCTCCAGCATCGCCGAACGGACCTGGCGCGCCACGATCCCCAGGTGAACAAACGCCAGCGTCAGCGAGGGTAAAATCAGGTGCTGAAGCGCGTTGAAAAAGACCTCACCGTTGCCCTCCAGCAGCGCGTCCAGCAGATAAAAGCCGGTGACGTGCGTCGGCGGATCGAGCCAGTCGTCCAGCCTGCCGCCGCCCGGGAGGATCTGCAGGTGCCCGTAGAACAGCACGATGACGCCCAGCCCGAGCCAGAAGGCCGGCGTGGAGATCCCGGTCATCGCCATTAAACGCACCAGGTGATCCAGCCAGCGGTTGCGGTACACCGCGGACAAAATCCCCAGAGGCACGCCGATGACCAGCGCCAGCAGCAGAGAACAAAAGGCCAGCTCCAGCGTGGCAGGGAAAAAGGCCTTCAGGTCTTCCGCGACCGGGCGTCCGGTACGGATGGACGTGCCTAAATCACCGTGGGCCAGAGCGTCCACGTAGCGGCCAAACTGTATATACAGGGGCTGGTCCAGCCCTAGCTGCTGGCGGATGTTCTGCACGATTTCGTCGCTGGCGCGGTCGCCAGCCAGCAGACGGGCCGGATCGCCGGGGATCAGGTGTGAAATAATAAAGGTGATAATACAGACACCGGCCACCACCAGGATTAACCCCCAGCAGCGCTGGCGCACTATGCTCCAGAACGTCATACGCTTTCCCCCGGCGAGAACCGTTATTTGCTCATGGTGGCGATGTTGAACACCTGCTCGAGCATCGGATTAAAGGTGAAGCCTTTGACCTCTTTGTTCATCGCCAGCTGGTAGTTTTTCTGGAACAGATAAACGTAGGCCGCCTCGTCGATAACCACCTTCTGTGCCTGCTGGTAATCTTTGGTGCGTTCTGCCTGGTCGGTGGTTTTCAGCGCGGCCTGCAGCAGGGAATCGACCTCTTTGTTCTCATAGAACGAGCGGTTGCCCGGCAGCCCTTTTTTGTCCGATTCGAACCAGTAGTTCATGAACATGTACGGGTCGGCAAAGTCCGGGCTCCAGTTGCCGATGGCAATGTCGTAATCGCCTTTTCCGACGCGGTCGCGCATGGTCGCATTGGCCAGTTTTTCCAGCTTGACGTTAATGCCGATCTTGCCGAGGCTGGCCTGAGTGGAGAGGGCGATAGGCTCCCAGTTCGGATCGTTGTCCGAGTAGAGGAAGGTCAGGCTGGCGGGTTTGTCTTTGACCTTCTCCAGCGCCGCTTTGGCTTTGGCCTCGTCAAAGCTGTACTGCATTGCCGTGGCGTCAAAGCCCCACATGCCTTCCGGGATCGGGCCGCGCATCTGCTTGCCGTTGCCGCTCAGAATGCCTTTCACCATCCCCTGGTAATCCGTCGCCCAGGAGATGGCCCGGCGTAAATCCACCTGATTGAGCGGCGCTTTACCGTTGTTGAGATAGAGGTAAGTCACGCGCAGGGACGGGTATTCCGCGACGGCGACTTTACCTTCCTGCTTCAGCACTGCGAGCTGATCGACCGGCAGGGAGTCGGCAATGTCCAGATCGCCGCGGGAAAGCTGCAGTCGGCGCGAGGCGCTCTCACCGATAATTTTCACCGATACGCGCTTAAAGTGCGGCTTTTCACCCTGCCAGTGAGGGTTAGGGATCAGAATAAGCTGCTGGCCTTTCTGCCAGCTTTTCAGCATAAACGGCCCGGAACCGGCGGTGTTTTGCGCCAGAAAACCGCGCGCATCGTCCGCCGCATTGGCCTTCAGCACCGCCGGGTTAATGATTGACGCCCCGTCGTTTGCCAGGGTGTAGAGGAAAGGCGCGAACGGCTGGCTGAGGGTGAACTTCACCGTATGGTCATCGACGGCATCTATTTTCAGATCTTTCGGGAAGGCTTCAGACGGCCCCTGGCCGAGCTTCAGCAGGCGCTCAAAGGAGAGTTTTACCGCCTCGGCGGTAACCGGCGTGCCGTCGGAAAATTTCGCGTTATCCGCCAGGGTAAAGGTCCACTCTTTCTGGTCTTCAGACGCCTTCCAGCCCGTCGATAGATCGCCTTCCACCTCGGTAGAGCCCGGCTTGTACTTGACTAGACGCTGGTAGGACGGATAGGTAACGGTCCAGTCGTTGTTATCAATGGTGATGGCAGGATCGAGCGTTTGCGGGTCGGCGGCTTTACCGATCGCCAGCATGTCTTTCGGAACGGCAGCCAGCGCCAGCGGGGCGCTCAGGGCCAGCGTGGCGGCGATCAGGGTCGAAACAAGCGATGTTTTCATGGCAGTGCTCCAGGTTTAAAGAGAAGTGTGCGTCAGGGGAAAACAGGCAAAACGGTCGTCAAGCAGCGGGTAGCTGGCGGCGTTCGGCAGTTCGAAGTGCCACCATTCGCTGCTGATACCGACAAAACCACCGCCGAACATGATGGCGTTCAACAGCAGACGGTTGCGCTGGGCGTGCGGCGGCACGGAAGGGTGATACGGATGCGAGCGGTCGTGCATTTCGTCAAAACCGGCACCCATATCCAGCACGGCGTTATGTTCATCCATCAGGGTGACGTCGATGGCCGTACCGCGGCTGTGATTGGAGCCAATCGCCACGTCGACCACGTATTCCGGGTTCGGGCAGGCATCCCACAGCTGGGCCTGCGCCTGCTGCGGCCGATAGGCGTCGTACACCACCAGCTTCAGCCCGGCCAGCGAGGCAATGCTGATGGCTTTTGCCAGCGCGGTGGCCGCGTCGGTATGCAGCAGGCACAGCGCCTCCTGATAGATCGGACGGCCGGTGATGTTGTCGGCGGTGGCGTACTTCAGATCGATATGCAGCGTGGGAAACGTCTTCGCCACATCAATCAGTTCACTCTCTTCGGGCATAGCTCCGCTCCTTTAGCGTTCGAATTGACCAAACTCTTGTTGTAATTGTCGGTTGACCGCCAGACGCGCCGGGAGCGCATCACCCAGCGCTTCCACCACGCCCGACAGCAGCAGGTTGAACAGACAGCTCACGGGGGCAAGCGAATCCCAGAAGTGACCGGTATCGGTTTTCACCTGCAGTAAATCAATCGGGTAATCCCGCGCCCACGGGCACCAGATGTCGGTGATTAAGGCCAGCGGAATGCCTTTCTCGCTGGCGACGCGGCAGTACTGGCGGGCCATCGTGGAGTAGGTGCGCGTATCGGTCAGCACGACGTACGGATGCGAAAAACCCGAGTTGAGGGATTCCACCCAGCTGCCGGAAGCCCCCTCCGAATAGCTCACGCGCGGGCGGAGGTATTCAAGGTGGCTGAAGAAGGCGTTGGCAATCCCGCGCGTGGACTGGATCCCCAGCACAAACACCGCGTCGGCGTGGGCGAGGTTGTGCACCACCTGACGAAAGGCGTCCGTTTGCGCCATCTGGTACACCTGCGTGATGGCATCCACTTCCAGCGACAGGGCGTGCTGAAGGCGGCTGGAAAGGGGGCGCTGCTGCTGCCAGGAGTCCAGCCGCTCGTTCATGCCCCAGGGCTGATACGGATCGCGCAGGCTCTTTTTGGCATCCTCCAGGTTGCGATACCCCAGCTTGCGCAGGAAGCGTCCGACGGTAATTCCGCTGGTCCCGCTCGCCTGACCGATGCTCTCCGCCGTTTCAAACGGGATTTGCGCGGCGTGCGCCAGCAGCCAGCTTCCGACCCGCTTTTCGCTGGGCGTGAGCTGGCTGAACGTCGCTTCGATACGGCTCAACATCTCAGGTTTCGTCGTCATACCGCCTCGCTGTTAACAGGCTGTCAAAGGCCGAATTTTTGTTACCGGGTTAACAATGCATGACGCGTGCCAGGTTCACAGGGCGGGTGAAACCCGCTGTGCAGTAAACTTCATGCAATATTTGTTTAACCAATGATCAACATTTGTGCAGCGTAGTTCACTTTTGGTGCACTGGCTGAGCGGGCAGGTATGAATTTGGTGAATACGTCAGTCCGTTCACATTTTTGATAAGATAGATGTACTGTGAATATAAAAGGGATCCCGGCATGGCAAATTTGCCCTGGCGAGTCAGCGTGCGCCTGATGGCGCTTGCAAAGAAAATAGGGATGGTCGTTGGGATCGTACTGGTCGTCCTGCTGGCCGTTCGGGTCTATCTCTCGCAGCAGGGACCGGAACTGCACCTCTGGCATACCTGGCGGGCCGATGAGATGTCCGTGCGCGAGATGGATAACGCCGATTTTGCCCGGTATATCGCCCGGGAAAACGCCATTTTCGCCGATCTTGATAATGCGGTGACGGCGAAAACAGAGGGCGAGGAACGCACGCCGTTAAACCGCTATTATCGCCAGAGCCTGGTGTGGCCGGGACAGTTTACGCCCGATGCCAACCGCTCCTTTGTGCTGATGCCTGCCGGAAAGCCGCGCGGCGCGGTGGTGCTGTTGCACGGTCTGACGGACTCGCCTTACAGCGTCAGGCGCCTTGCGGTGAACTATCAACAGCACGGCTTTGTGGCCGTGGTCCCGCGCCTGCCCGGGCACGGCACCGCGCCCGGCGCGCTGACGGACGTCGACTGGGAAATGTGGCTCGCGGCGACGCGTCTTGCGGTGCGGGAGGCCACGCGTCTGGCGGGCGAGGCTGCGCCTTTGCATCTGGTGGGTTACTCCAACGGCGGGGCGCTGGCGATGAAATATGCCCTCGATGCGCTGGACGCGCCTTCGCTGCGTAAACCGCAGCAGGTGATACTCCTCTCACCTATGATTGGCGTGACGGCCTTTGCGCGGTTTGCCGGTTTCGCCGGGTTACCGGCGCTGCTGCCGGCGTTTGCCAAAGCGGCGTGGCTGAATATCTCTCCGGAATATAACCCGTACAAATATAACTCGTTCCCGGTCAACGCCGCCCGCCAGTCATGGCTTCTGACGAAGGCCCTGCAGGAGCAAATCGGCCGCGAGGCGCGGGAGAACAGGCTGGCGAATTTGCCGCCGATCCTGGCGTTCCAGTCGGTCATGGATTCCACGGTCAGCACCCGCGCGGTGGTGACCGGCCTGTTTGACCAGCTTCCGGCAAACGGCAGCGAGCTGGTGATGTTTGACATCAACCAGGCGGCGAGCTTCCGCCCGCTGTTCAAACCGTCGTCGTGGACGGCAACTTCGGCACTGCTGCCGGTTGCGCAGAGGCGTTACGGTGTCACGATTATTACCAATGCCAGCGAGCACAGTTTCTCGACGGTGGCGAAGATCACTCCGGCAGGCAGCACCCGGGAGACGGTCGTGCCGCTGGCGCAGGCCTGGCCGCAGGATGTCTATTCCCTGTCGCATATTGCGGTGCCGTTCCCGCCGGATGACGATCTCTATGGCCGTGAGCCTGGGGTGAAAAACCGCTACGGCATCAGCCTGGGGACGATTGCGCTCTGGGGCGAAACCTCCGTGTTGAGCGTCGGAAAAGAGGCGCTGATGCGGGTTACCTCGAATCCGTTCTACGACTATATGCAGGAGAGGATCGACAGCCGAATTGGCAACGGTGAAAAGTAACGTTCCCCTGTGGTGTGAATATGTTAGGTCGCATTGATTAAGTATGTTAAATAGTAGCTTCAAGGCACCTCACTTTCTCATCGGAACCCATTTTTGTGCTGACGACTCTGATTTACCGAAGCCAGTTGAATTTATCCCGCCCCTCCACCGAGCTGCGGGAACTGGTGGAGCGCGCCCGGATCCGCAATGCCAGTCTGAATATCACCGGGGTTCTGCTCGCAAAAGGTAGCGACGTGCTGCAAATACTCGAAGGGTCGGAAGAGAGCGTGCTTAAGCTGTTCCATAAAATCCGTGACGACAAGCGGCACAGTGGAGTGGTTGAGCTGATGCGGGACTATGGCCCGCGCAGGCGCTTCGAAAACGTCGGTATGCTGCTGTTCGATCTGCAGACGCAGTCACCGAAAGAGGTGCTGCAGTCGGTTCTGAATTACAGCAAGCTGGAAAGCTATCTCACATCCGATGACCGGGTGTTCAAATTTATCCAGACGTTTATCACAGGCAAACGTCCGGCCCTGTCGGGTGCACGCTACGTACCTGAAAAATGGACGCTTTCATCCGAGGCGTTGCCCTTTGGCGAACACCTGGGGCTGATGGCCAACCAAACCTGTCAGTTTGCGCTCCAGCCCATCGTTGAGCCCTCGGAAGGGAAGATCAGTTCGCTTGAAGCCCTTATTCGCGGCAACGAAGGCGGCAGCCCGGAGCATTTCTTCAGCGCCCTTGACCCGGACAAAATCTACGAAGTCGATCTCCAGACGAAAGCGTATGCCTTTGCTCTCGCGGAAAAGCTGGGCATTGGCAGCCATAAGATTGCGGTAAACCTGCTGCCGATGTCGCTGGTGAATGTCCCCAACGCCGTGGAATTTTTGGTCAGCGAGATAAAAAAACATGGCCTTCAGCCGGAGCAGGTGGTCATTGAAGTGACGGAAAACGAGATGATCTCCGGCTTCAACCAGTTTAATAGCGCCATCAAGCAGCTTCGCGGTGAGGGGATTGGCCTGGCGATCGATGATTTCGGCTCCGGCTATGCCGGTCTTTCGCTGCTGACCCGCTTCCAGCCGGATAAAATTAAGATCGACCGGGAGATAGTCAGCGATATCCACCTCAGCGGCCCGAAGCAGGCGATTGTGCGCTCCATCGTCAGCTGTTGCTCCGATCTTGAAATTACCCTGGTGGCGGAAGGGATCGAGAAGATAGAGGAGTGGTGCTGGCTCGAGTCTGCCGGGATCCGCCGCTTCCAGGGCTTTCTGTTTGCCCGCCCGCAGCTTAATGGCGTCGGTGATATTCACTGGCCGCATCTGGTGCGTTAGCCAATTTTCCTCCCGCGTTATTTCCCCTTCGCACTGCCTGTGCTTAAATAGCTAAAACGGTTTAACATTGTTTAGCTACGAGGAAAGCATGAAAAAAATCTGGGTACTTGGCGATGCGGTAGTGGATTTGCTGCCCGATGGAGAAGGCAGATTGCTGCAGTGTCCCGGCGGCGCACCGGCAAACGTTGCGGTCGGTATTGCCCGGCTGGGCGGCCAGAGCGCCTTTATCGGCAGGGTTGGCGACGATCCCTTCGGGCGCTTTATGGCGAAAACGCTCGCTGACGAAAAGGTCGACGTGAAGTCTATGCGCCTTGACCCGGCGCACCGCACCTCAACGGTGGTGGTCGATCTCGACGACCACGGCGAACGCTCGTTTACCTTTATGGTGCGCCCGAGCGCCGATCTGTTTCTCGAATCCGCCGATCTGCCGACGTTCAGCGCCGGGGAATGGCTGCACGTCTGTTCCATCGCGTTAAGCGCAGAGCCGAGCCGTTCTGCGACGTTTGAGGCGATGGCCGCCGTTCGCGAGGCGGGCGGCTACGTCAGCTTCGACCCCAATATTCGCCCGGATCTCTGGCCGGATGAGAACGCGCTGCGCCGCTGCCTGGAGCTGGCCCTGCAGAGCGCTGACGTGGTGAAACTCTCCGTTGAAGAACTGGCGTTTCTAACCGGACATGTCGAGGTAAACGTCGGTCTGGACGCGCTGATGGCGCGCTGCCCGGCGCATCTGGTGCTGGTCACCCAGGGAAAAGAGGGGGTGATCGCCTGGCATGACGGCGCCGTGGAGCACTATCCGGCAACGCCCGTAGAGTGTGTCGATACCACCGGCGCGGGCGATGCCTTCGTGGCGGGGCTACTCTACGGGCTGGCCGCCGGGCAGGATCTGACGCCGGTCATCGCCTTAGCCCAGCGCTGCGGCGCATTAGCCACCACGGCCAAAGGGGCGATGACTGCATTGCCCTGGCAGCACGATCTGTAATTCCTTCCTCCACTGGCCGCCATCCGGCGGCCTGAATTGTCGCCTCGATCACACTTACTAAAACGGTTTAGCAAAAAAGATTGCCGATCCAAAATTCAGAGGTTTAGTATCAGCAACCTAAACCGGTTTAGCAATTTAGCACGTTTAATGACTTCTTTTAGGGATGCGACAAAATGTATAAAAAACGCAGACTTGCCGTGATGATAGGCATGCTGGCCGGAAGTACCTCTGTTTTTGCCCAAACGGATATGACAAGTATCGAAGCGCGTCTTGCCGCGATGGAGCAGCGCCTCCAGGCGGCGGAAACGCGTGCGCAGGTGGCTGAGAAACGCGCCACGGATGCGGAACAAAAAACGCAGCAGCTGGTGGCCGTGCAGCAGCAGACGCAAACGACAACCCAGGCGGTGGCGCAGCGCACCACCGCGCTGGAGAAGAAGGCGGATCAAAGCAGCGGGTTTGAGTTCCACGGCTACGCCCGTTCGGGCCTGCTGATGAACGATGCGGCCTCCAGCAGCAAAAGCGGTCCTTATCTGACCCCGGCCGGAGAAACCGGCGGCGCGGTAGGGCGTCTGGGTAACGAAGCCGACACCTACGTCGAGCTGAACCTGGAGCACAAGCAAACTCTGGATAACGGGGCCACCACGCGCTTCAAAGCGATGCTGGCCGACGGTCAGAGAACCTATAACGACTGGTCAGCCGATACCAGCGATCTCAATATTCGCCAGGCCTTCGCGGAGCTGGGCAACCTGCCTGATTTTACCGGCGCGCTGAAGGGCAGCACCTTCTGGGCGGGTAAACGCTTCGACCGCGACAACTTTGATATTCACTGGCTGGACTCCGACGTGGTGTTCCTCGCCGGTACCGGCGGCGGCGTCTACGACGTGAAATGGAACGATTCGCTGCGCAGCAACTTCTCCATCTACGGCCGCAACTTCGGCAGCGTGGAGCAGACCGACAATGACGTTCAGAACTATATCCTCAGCATGAACCACTTCGCCGGACCGTTCCAGCTGATGGTGAGCGGCCTGCGGGCGAAGGATAACGACGACCGTAAAGACACCAACGGCGATCTCATCAAAACCGACGCCGCCAATACCGGCGTTCATGCCCTGGTCGGCTTGCATAATGAGAGCTTCTACGGCGTGCGGGAAGGGACAGCCAAAACGGCGCTGCTGTACGGTCACGGGCTGGGTGCGGAAGTGAAAAGCATCGGTTCCGACGGCGCGCTGCTGTCTGAGGCGGATACCTGGCGCTTCGCAAGTTACGGTGTCACGCCTGTCGGCGGCGGCTGGAGCGTTGCGCCCGCCGTCCTGGCGCAGAGCAGTAAAGATCGCTACGTCAAGGGCGATAGCTATGAGTGGGTTACGCTCAACACCCGTCTGATTAAAGAGGTGACGCAGAACTTCGCCCTGGCGTTTGAGGGAAGCTATCAGTACATGGATTTAAATCCGGAAGGCTATAAGGACCGCAACGCCGTCAACGGCAGTTTCTACAAGCTGACCTTTGCGCCAACGTTAAAAGCGAGCAAAATCGGCGATTTCTTCAGCCGTCCGGAGCTGCGTCTGTTTGCCACCTGGATGGACTGGAGCAGCAAACTGGATCATTACGCCAGCGATGATGCCTTTGGCAGCAGCGGCTTCAACGCCGGCGGGGAATGGAACTTTGGGGTCCAGATGGAAACCTGGTTTTAACCCATCACGCTCCCGCTTTGCGGGAGCGTTTCGCACATCATAAAAAGAAGTCAGGCAGAGGTATCTATGGATTTTAATCAAATCGCCCGCGAGCTTATTCCGCTGCTCGGTGGCAAGGAAAATATCGCCAGCGCGGCGCACTGCGCAACGCGTCTTCGTCTGGTGTTGGTCGATGACGCGCTTGCCGATCAGCAGGCGATCGGCAAGGTCGACGGCGTAAAAGGCTGTTTTCGTAACGCCGGACAGATGCAGGTGATTTTTGGCACGGGCGTGGTCAACAAGGTCTACGCCGCGTTTATTCAGGCTGCGGGGATTAGCGAATCCAGTAAATCTGAGGCCGCGGATCTGGCGGCGCGCAAGCTGAACCCGTTCCAGCGCATTGCCCGTCTGCTCTCCAACATCTTTGTCCCGATCATTCCCGCGATTGTGGCCTCCGGCCTGCTGATGGGCCTGCTCGGCATGGTGAAAACCTACGGCTGGGTCAATGCGGATAACGCTCTCTACATCATGCTGGACATGTGCAGCTCCGCGGCGTTTATCATTCTGCCTATTCTGATCGGCTTTACCGCCGCGCGGGAATTTGGCGGTAACCCGTATCTCGGCGCGACGCTGGGCGGCATTCTGACGCACCCGGCGCTGACCAACGCCTGGGGCGTGGCCTCCGGATTCCACACCATGAACTTCTTCGGCCTTGAGATCGCGATGATTGGCTATCAGGGCACGGTGTTCCCGGTGCTGCTGGCCGTCTGGTTTATGAGCATCGTGGAGAAAAATCTGCGCCGCGCGATCCCGGACGCGTTAGATCTGATCCTGACGCCGTTCCTCACCGTCGTTATCTCCGGCTTTATCGCCTTGCTGATTATCGGCCCGGCGGGGCGCGCGCTGGGCGACGGCATCTCCTTTATCCTGAGCACGTTAATTGAACACGCGGGCTGGCTGGCCGGGCTGCTGTTCGGTGGGCTTTACTCGGTGATTGTGATCACCGGTATTCACCACAGCTTCCACGCGATTGAAGCCGGTCTGCTGGGCAACCCGTCGATTGGCGTGAACTTCCTGCTGCCGATCTGGGCCATGGCGAACGTGGCGCAGGGCGGCGCCTGTCTGGCGGTGTGGTTCAAAACCAAAGATGCCAAAATTAAAGCCATTACCTTACCGTCGGCGTTTTCTGCGATGCTGGGCATCACCGAAGCGGCTATTTTTGGTATCAACCTGCGCTTCGTGAAACCGTTTATCGCCGCGCTGATCGGCGGCGCGGTGGGCGGGGCCTGGGTGGTATCTGTTCATGTTTACATGACCGCCGTTGGGCTGACCGCTATTCCGGGCATGGCCATCGTGCAGGCCAGCTCGCTGCTCAACTATATTATCGGTATGGTGATTGCCTTCGGCGTGGCGTTTACCGTCTCACTGCTGCTGAAATATAAAACGGACTCTGAATAATGACGTTACCTTCCCGCTGGCCTGCGATCCTGCAGGCCGTTATGAAAGGTCAGCCGCGGGCGCTGGCGGATAGCCACTATCCGCAGTGGCACCCCGCGCCGGTGACGGGGCTGATGAACGATCCCAACGGGTTCATCTGGTTTGCCGGCCGCTACCACCTGTTCTATCAGTGGAACCCGCTGGACTGCGAGCATCGGTTTAAATGCTGGGGGCACTGGAGCTCTGCTGACCTGGTGCACTGGCAGCATGAGCCGCTGGCGCTGATGCCGGATCAAGAGTATGACCGCAACGGCTGCTACTCCGGTAGCGCCGTGGATAACCAGGGCGTCCTGACCCTGTGCTACACCGGCAACGTTAAATTTGATGACGGCAGCCGCACGGCCTGGCAGTGCCTCGCCGTGGAACAGCCGGACGGGACCTTTAAGAAGCTGGGGCCGGTGCTGGCGCTGCCGGAAGGCTACACCGGCCACGTGCGCGACCCGAAGGTGTGGCAGCACGACGGGGAGTGGTACATGGTGCTCGGCGCGCAGGATGTGCAAAAGCGCGGCAAGGTGCTGCTGTTTACCTCAGCCGATTTGCACGCCTGGACGTCCTGCGGGGAAATCGCCGGTCACGGCGTCAACGGCCTGACGGACGCGGGGTATATGTGGGAGTGTCCGGACCTGTTCGCCCTCGACGGAACGCACGTCCTGATCAGCTGTCCGCAGGGGCTGGCGCGCGAGCCGCATCGCTATCTCAACACCTATCCGGCTACCTGGATGAGCGGGGCGTTTGACTATGAAAACGCCGCATTCGATCACAGCGAGCTGCACGAGCTGGACGCGGGCTTTGAGTTTTACGCACCCCAAACGACCCTGGCGGAGGACGGACGACGCATTCTGATCGGCTGGATGGGCGTACCGGACGGGGAAGAGATGCTTCAGCCAACCCGGACACACGGCTGGATGCACCAGATGACCTGCCCGCGCGAATTACGCTATCGCGACGGCAGGCTCTGGCAGACCCCGGCTCGCGAGCTGGCGGCGCTGCGTGAAGATGAACAGCGCTGGCAGGGGCGCGCCAGCGAGGCGCCGGACCTGGACGCGACGCGCCTGGAGTTTGAGCTGAGCGCAGCGCAGGTGAATGTCGATTTTGGCGGCGCGCTGCGTCTCACGGTCGATGAGCAGGGTATACGTCTTGAACGCGCGAGCCTGAAAACCGGTGAAACGTTGACCCGCTACTGGCAGGGCGACGTCACTCATTTATGCGTTCTCTGCGACCGCTCCAGCGTTGAAATCTTCATAAACCATGGCGAAGGGGTGATGAGCAGCCGCTATTTTCCTGACCATCCGGCCCGGGTGCGATTCGAAGGTGCGTCCGATATCACATTACGCTACTGGTCGCTGCGCGCCTGCATGATAGAATGAGGGTTTTGGCAGCCGGATCTAAGTCGTTGTGAGAAAAACAAAACGCGTCACCATTAAAGACATCGCGGAGCTGGCGGGCGTGTCAAAAGCCACCGCCAGCCTGGTCCTCAACGGGCGTAGCAAAGAGCTTCGCGTGGCGGAGGAGACGCGCGAGCGCGTGCTGGCGATTGCAAAAGAGCACCACTATCAGCCCAGCATTCACGCCCGGTCGCTGCGCGATAACCGCAGCCACACCATTGGTCTGGTGGTTCCGGAGATCACCAACTACGGTTTTGCCGTGTTTTCTCACGAGCTGGAAACGCTGTGCCGCGAGGCGGGGGTTCAGCTGCTGATCTCCTGCAGCGATGAAAACCCGGGGCAGGAGACGGTGGTGGTGAACAACATGGTGGCGCGTCAGGTTGACGGACTGATTGTGGCCTCCAGCATGCTTAACGATGCGGACTACCACAAGCTGAGCGAGCAGCTGCCCGTTGTCCTGTTTGACCGCCACATCAACGACAGCGCGCTGCCGCTGGTGATCACCGACTCCATTACCCCGACGGCGGAACTGGTGGCCGACATTGCGCGCCAGCATCCTGATGAATTCTATTTTCTCGGCGGCCAGCCGCGCCTTTCTCCGACGCGCGATCGTCTGGAAGGGTTTAAGCAAGGTCTGCGAGAGGCCGGCGTGGAGCTGCGTCCCGAGTGGATCATTCACGGCAACTATCACCCGAGCTCCGGTTACGAGATGTTTGCTGAACTCTGCGCCCGTCTGGGACGTCCGCCGAAAGCGCTGTTCGCCGCCGCCTGCGGGCTGCTGGAAGGGGTGCTGCGCTATATGGGCCAGCACAACCTGCTGCAAAACGATATCAGGTTAGCCAGCTTTGACGATCACTATCTCTACGATTCGCTGACGATTCCCGTGGATACCATTCGTCAGGATAACCGCCAGCTGGCGTGGCACTGCTTTGATTTGATTAGCAAATTGATCGAAGGGGAGACGCCGCAGCCGTTGCAGCGCAAGCTCAATGCCACCCTGCAGCGACGCTATAAGCCAGCGAAATAGCCCGGTTCGATACTTCAATAACTTTAATTAATTTAAGTTTTGGAATGGCCGATAACCATAAGGAATAATTCTCCTTGAGGTATTGGTTTATGTCGTTGAAAAAGTCGTCCCTGATCGTCCTGTTCTCGCTGCTTTTCTTCTTTGTTGTCAGCATTGTCACCAGCGTTGGCCTCATCATAAAAAGTAATAATTCCCTGGATAACGTCAACAAAGAGATCCAGGTTGTGCTGTCTATTATTGACCCCATCAACCACAGCCGTACGCTGCGCGTGCGGGTGATGGAGTATGTGAAGATGGTGGAAGCGGGCAACTCGGCAGACGGGGCTGCAAAGCTAACCGCCGTGAAAGAGGCGCTGACCAAAGCGGACCACGCCTTTGCGGCCTTTATGGCTTCGCCGCGTCTGACGGATGAAGCGCCGCTGGTGACTGCCTATCAGGACGCCTGGCAAAACTACCGCAACCAGGGGCTGGCGCCGCTGATCGATGCCGCCGAGGCGCACGATGTGGCCAAATTTAACGCGCTGATCCCGGAAGTCTCCCGCCTCGACCGCCAGTACGAGATCGTTCTCGACCAGGTCCTTTCCGTCCACCAGAAATACGCCAAAAGCCTGAACGAGGATGCGAGCAGCAATTTCGTCTCCGGCCTGGCGATCATTGCCGCTATCGCCAGCCTGTTTGTGGTGGTGATTGTCGCCGTCAGCCTGCTGATGAAGCGCTTTGTCTTTGCGCCGGTAAACCTGGCGCGCGAGCACTGCAGCCAGATTGCGGCGGGCAGGCTGGACGTTCCGGTCCCGGTCAAGGGGAGCGCTCATAACGAAATCGATCATCTTATGAGTTCTATGGAGCAGATGCGTCAGGCGCTGCTGGCGACCATCGCCCAAGTGCGCGATGCGAGCCATACCGTAACGCACGCAGCGCAGGAGATTGCCTCCGGGAATATCGACCTGGCGTCACGTACCGAACAGCAGGCTTCCGCGTTGACCCAGACGGCAGCGAGCATGGAAGAGCTGAGCGCGACGGTGGCGAACAATACCGACAACGTTTATCAGGCCGGGAAACTGGTGCAGGACGCGGTGAAAAATGCCCACACCGGTGAAGCGGTGACCCGTGAAGTGATCGACACGATGAACACCATCGCGGCGAACTCGAAGCGCATCGAAGACATTACCAGCGTGATTAACAGCATCGCCTTCCAGACCAACATTCTGGCGCTGAACGCGGCCGTTGAAGCGGCGCGCGCCGGTACGCAGGGACGCGGCTTTGCGGTCGTGGCCAGCGAGGTACGCACCCTGGCGCAGAAAAGCGCGGTGGCGGCTAAGGACATCGAGAGCCTGATTGCGCAGTCGGTTTCCAGCGTGAAAAACGGTGCGGAGCTGGTGAGCCGCTCGGGCGAGGTGATTGACTCGATTATTTCGTCAGTGAATAAAGTGAATACGCTGATGGAGCAGATCTCCGTCGCCTCCGAAGAGCAGAGCCGCGGGATCAGCCAGGTCGGCCAGGCGGTGACCGAGATGGACGGCGTCACCCAGCAGAACGCCGCGCTGGTGCAGCAGTCCGCTGCGGCAGCGGCATCGCTGGAAGAGCAGGCGCAGCAGCTTTCGCGGAGTATTTCGAGTTTTAGTTTACCGGTGCAGGCTTGATGGTATCAGGGGAGGCTCCCTCTGGAGCCTCGCCGTTTACTACCTCCACTAATGGACATCTCAAAAAATGCATGGAGTTATAACGGGTACACTTACAGTCGCAATACCCCCTTACAGAGCCATTATCGAAAGCTACCTTTCTGTGAAAGGCGGCTTTATACTTTTATCTATGAACTTTGATTTTGCATCGATAATTTATAATTTACGACATGAGTGCTGGCGCGATTGAATTGGTATAATGAAAATCCCCACAAAACGCTAGTGATACAATAAATGTAAGAAATAAGCCTTAGCGTATTTTTCCTGCTATTTACGGACTGGATTTCTTTTTCAAGCCACCATTTATACGACAGTCTATCATCAAGTAGCTTCGTGCATGCTATAGAGAACATTGAGTCCTTAGGAATTGAACCTGTAATACTCTTGCAATCCTCTTTACTATGGACGGTGGCATTATCAATAGATCTGTTAAATGATGTTATAATCAGTTTTTCTTTAGAAATATAATAACTAAATTCCTTGTGGTCGATCTTGACGAATCCATCAACAATTTGGGTTTGCTCAATCCATGCATAATTCCCCATGATAAATATAACCAGTCCCATTAGATAGGATAAGATTAATTTCTTTTTCGACATCTTTATGGTGATGTCTCCCCATGAACTGGTAAATAAAAACCATGATGGTTTTAGTAACCCCTCATTTAACCCTCTTTGTATTAGTCTTGCGTCGTTTAAATTGGTGGTGTTAATTCCATTGGTTATTTTGAATAGTTGGATATCAAACCATTTGTCATCAAGTTTTTTCATTCTTGCATCTGAGTAACCAATTGCCAGATAGCGAAAGACAAATCTTAGTAAGTTAGACATTCCATATGCTCTATTCACAATCACGATAAATACAGCGACATAGATAAAGTAAATTATAAAATCCTTATTTTTAAAGTTTTCAAGGAACATTTTGGCGCCTCAATATTAGGTGGTAATTCATAAATCGGCAGTTGTTAGCAAAACTTTAATGCCTCGGACGGTCTGCAATTAATTAATTTTGTGACATTTTATACAACCTTGCATTATCATTACTTTATTATCATTGATCATGATTGAGAAAGGGGCAACATCGAAAATGGGAAAGCGCAAGGGTGCTCTGGTTTATGTCCTGACCGTCATTATATTTTTGCTTATTATTCCTGAGATCATTTTGCGTGTATGCACGTCCGAGCAACTTGGCCGTATCAGCGACTTCACCAGTTTAGGTGGCTTGTTAAATCCACTATTATCCTTGCTTATCTTCCTGGCACTGGTGTCAATCATACTGGCCATTATTGCTATCGCATTGGTTAAGCGACTTCTTCGTACGCGATGATTTGCTTTCGAGCGACTCATAGCACCCGTCAGCCGTTACCGCTATGAGTCCAAATCGTCAGCCCAAAAAATTTTATTCACCCCAGCAATATTTCCCTTCCTCATCCGTCTACCTCATCACAAGCCATAATCAGTTACTGTAAACGAGGTAAACACCATGAGAGATTTTGAACTGCACGGCAGAGGTCACGGGCGCGGATTCGGTCGCCACCGTATGGGTAAGGGTTTAGTCATCGGCGCGGTGATTTTCATCGTGCTCGGCCTGGTGGTGATGACCCTGTGGAACGCCTTGCTCCCGGCCATTCTCGGCGTTAAGGCTATTGGCTTCTGGCAGGCGCTGGGCATTCTGGTGCTGAGCCGCATTCTGTTTGGCGGGTTAGGTTTCCGCCCGGGGATGTTTGGCGCGCACCGCCGCATGCACGAGCGCTGGATGAACATGACGCCCGAACAGCGCGAGGCGTTTATTCAGCAGCGCCGCGAAGGGTTTGGTCGCCATGGTCGCGGCCACTGCGGCTGGCACGGTCATCGTGACGATAAGCGCGACGACGCCACGCCAAAAGCGCCGGAAGCAGAGTGAGCGAAATGAAAGCCGGGGAGGCGGGCGGATCCATGCTGATGTCGGCGCTCAATGCCTGCCGCGCCCGGCTGACAGCCTTCATTCGCGGACGGACCTCCGTTCGCGATGATGCCGACGACATTTTGCAGGAAGTCACCTATCAGCTGATGAAAGTGGAGCAGCCGGTCGAAAACGTCGCCGCCTGGCTGTTCCGCGCGGCGCGTAACGAGATGACCGACCGGGCGCGTAAAAAGCGTGAGGTGTCGCTCTCCGGTTATTTTACGGGCGAAGACGACGACGGTTTCCCGGAAGACGAGCTGGCCGAAACCCTGTTCGGCGTACCGCACACGCCGGAAGAGGAGTACCTCAAGACGCTGCTGTGGGAAGAGCTTGGGCAGGCGCTGTCTGAACTCCCGCCGCCGCAGCGCGAGGTGTTTGAAAAGACCGAACTCCACGGCTACAGCATTAAAATGCTGGCAGAGGAGACGGGCGCCAGCGAGCAGGCGCTGTTATCCCGCAAGCACAAGGCGGTGCTGTTTCTGCGCACGCGGCTGCGGGACGTCTATGACGCGCTGACGGGCGAATAGCGGCGACAGACAAAACCTTACACTTCCGGCACTTGTAGATTCATCACTATCGTTTATGATCGGGGCGTCTTGTCACTCTGGAACGTTATGCGCAACCGTCAGCTCCTCGGAAAATGGCTTTTGATTATCACCTGTCTCGCGATGGCGCTTTGCCTCGTGCAGCGTGCGGTGATGCTCAACCATTTTTTACAGGGACTGGATCCGCAGATTTCTCTGAGTGCTGATGCCCCAACGCAAACCAGCACCGAACAGCCCGGCCCGTCGCCTTGCCAACTTGGCGCACACTCGCTGCTTTGCGCCCAGCCGCTGTTCTTCGACGGCGCGCTACCGGCCATTATTATCTTCTTCGCGCTGCTGCAGCTGTTTACGCAAGGGCGGGCATTGGCTCCCGCAGAACAGCCCGTTCAGGCACCGCCTCCCCGAATACACCTGAAAAACTGCGTTTTCCGTGAATGAAAATCATCGTCCTCACACGATAATTTTCACTGTTCACGGAGTAAAACATGGTTAACCTCTTCAGGGGATTCGTCTTCCTGTGGCTGTCCTGCATCGGCATTGTCCATGCGGCAGACACCGGCTGGCAGGTTTCCCCACAAAACGATCACGCCCGCATCCGCTTTCAGGCGGAGAGGGAGCAAACGCACGTTAAAGGCCTGCTCACCGTTGAGCTAAAGCCCGGCTGGAAAACCTACTGGCGATCGCCGGGCGAGGGCGGCGTCGCGCCAAAAATCAGCTGGCCGGAAGGCGTAACGGATAGCTGGTCCTGGCCGGTCCCGTCGCGCTTCGATATCTCCGGCATGACCACGCAGGGCTATCACGATAAGGTCACTATCCCGATTACGCTCGACGGGGTGAAGGGCGACACGCTTGACGGGACGCTCACGCTCTCGACGTGCAGTAACGTCTGCCTGCTGACGGACTACCCGCTGCATCTCGATTTTACCCAGCCGGTGGACGAAGGCTTCCGCAGCGAGTTCGCGCAGGCGATGCGTGCCGTGCCCGGTACGTCAGGCGTATCCGCGGATCTCTCCGCCTGGCTCGCTGGCGACAAGCTGGTGATTACCGGCACGACGGACGGGAAGTGGGATAACCCGGGGATCTACTTTGACCCGCTGGAGGATGACATTCTTCCCGGCGAGCCGGTCATCAAACACGACGGCAATACGCTTCGGGTGACGGTACCCGTGACCGACGAATGGGGAGACAAGCCCGCCTCGCTGGAGGGCAAGAGGCTATCGTTTGTGCTGACCAACGGCGATCGGGCGCAGCAAACCACCATGACCGTTGGGACAACGCCCGAAGAGACCTCCGTGCCGGACGGGACGGGAAAAATGGTGCTCTTTGCCCTGCTGGGCGGGCTGATCCTGAACCTGATGCCCTGCGTGCTGCCGGTGATGGGCATGAAGCTTAACAGCATCTTGCTGGCGGGATCGGACAGGCGCGCCATCAGGCTGCGCTTTCTGGCCACCAGCGCCGGGATCCTCACCTCCTTTATGCTGCTGGCGGGAATGGTGACCGCGCTGAAGCTGGCCGGGGCGTCGCTGGGGTGGGGCATTCAGTTCCAGAACCCGTGGTTTATCGGCCTGATGGTCGCCGTCACCTTCCTGTTTGCGCTGAACCTGTTTGGCGTGTTTGAGATGCTGCTGCCTTCCGCCGCTACGGGACGGTTGGCTACGGCAGGTGGCGCGGGGATTGGCGGCAGCTTCTGCGAAGGGATGTTCGCCACGCTGCTGGCGACGCCGTGCTCCGCGCCGTTCCTCGGTACGGCGGTCGCCTTTGCCCTTGGCGCGCCGCTGCACTCCCTGTGGCTGATCTTCCTGATGCTCGGCGTGGGCATGAGCCTGCCGTGGCTGTTTGTCGCTCTGGTGCCGAAAACGGCCATGCTGCTGCCGAAACCCGGCCGCTGGATGAATACGCTAAAAGTCGTTCTGGGCCTGATGATGCTCGCCTCCAGCCTGTGGCTGGCGACATTGTTAAGCGTGCATCTGGGCGAGGCGGTCAGCCAGATTGTGATGCTGGTGCTCATCGCCGTCGCGCTCGCGCTGTTAGCCCTGAAGGGGCAAAAATCCTCACCGCTGTTCTGGCTCGTGATTATCGCGCTGTCGGCGCTCGGCGGGTATCAGGCGCGCGGGCTGCTTAACGCGCCGCCTGACGCTCCGGCGCAGAATGCCGCTCAGTCCATCCCGTGGCAGCCGCTCAGCGAGGAGGCCATCCAGCAGGCGCTGGCGCAGGGGAAGCGGGTGTTTGTGGATATCTCGGCGGACTGGTGCGTGACCTGCAAAGTTAACGAGCATCGGGTGCTGAATCAGCCGGACGTCATTGCCGCGCTGCGCCAGCCGGACGTGGTGGCCCTGCGCGGAGACTGGAGCCAGCCGTCCGCGTTTATCGCGGATTTTCTGGCGAAGCGAAACCGTTACGCTATTCCGTTTAACGCGGTGTATGGCCCCGGCCTGTCTGACGGCGAAATCCTCTCGCCGCTGCTGGACAAGCGCACCCTCATCACCACCCTGAACAACGCAAAAGGCTAACTGTGTTATGAAAAAAATCCTTATTACGCTTCTGCTCCTGCTGGCCCCGGTTCAGGTGTTCGCTGCCCAGCCGCTGACGCCGGACCAGGAGCAGCGTGCGCAGAAGATGATCGCTGATTTCCTGTTTAACGATCCGAACTCCCCGCGCATCGGCGCGAAAAACCCAAAGCTCACCCTGGTGGTGTTTACCGACTACAACTGCCCGTACTGTAAAAAATTCGATCCGTACCTGGAGAAGATCGTCGAAAAGCATCCGGACGTCGCGGTGGTCTTTAAATTTTTACCTTTCCGCTCGGAAAGTTCGCTAACCGCGGCGCGCGATGCGTTAACGCTCTGGCGTCAGGATCCGGGGCAGTTTATGAAGCTTAACCACACTCTGATGGCGAAGAAGGGCTACCACGATGACGCCAGCATTCAGGTGGCGCAGAAGCGGGCGGGCGTGAGCGTCACCGCGCCGGATGACGAGAGCCTGATGACGATCAAGCGCAGCCTGATCGTCGCGGAAAAAATGGGGATCCAGGGCACGCCCGCCACGCTCATCGGCGAGGGACTGCTGCCCGGCTGGGTGCCGTTTGAACAGTTCGACGAAATGGTCAGTGACGCACTGAAAAACCGCTAACCTGAAGGGGGCGGAATGCCCCCGACAAACCGGAGAGGGAAATGAAAAAATTACTGTTACTTTCAGCGCTGGCGACGTCAGGGCTGGTGCAGGCCGCTGAAGCCATACCGGACGTGGTGAAGCACTTCGGCGAGCAGCAGAACATTAAAATCATCAAGAAGCTGGATGCGCCCGGCGGCGCGCCCGCCTGGCTGGGGCAGTATCAGGACATGGGCGTGACGCTCTTTTTAACCCCGGACGGCAAGCACGTCATTTCAGGCTATCTGTACGATGACAAAGGAAAAAACCTCAGCGAAGGCTATTTCCAGAAAGAGATCTACGCCCCGATGGGCCGCGAAATGTGGAAGAACCTCAACGCGGCGCATCCCCTGAAGGAAGGGGCGGATAACGCCCCGCGTAAAGTCTTTGTTTTCGCCGATCCGTTCTGTCCGTACTGCAAGCAGTTCTGGGCCGAAGCGCAGCCGTGGGTGAAGGCGGGCGAGGTGCAGCTCAACACGCTGCTGGTGGCGTTTCTCAACCCCAACAGCGGGCGTAACGCCTCGGCGATTCTGAATGCGAAAGATCCGGTTTCGGCGTGGCGCGAATACGAGCTTTCCGGTGGGAAAAAATTACCGAAGCCAGAGGGCGAGGCTTCCCGTGAGACGGTTGAGATCCTGCAGAAGCACCAGACGCTGATGGACAGCCTGGGCGCTAACGCCACGCCGGCCATTTACTATCTGAATGCGGAAAATGAGCTGCAGCAGGTGGTCGGTATGCCGGATGCGCAGCAGCTTGAGGCGATGTTCGGGCCGAAGCCGTAAAAAAAACAGGCAGAAACGGGATGTTTCTGCCTGGTCATCAATCAGCTACCCCAGCGTCCTCGGAGGTAGTTCACCGCCTGCTGCGTCTGCGGCTGGTTCAGGTAATCTTCCCGGAACAGGATGGTGCCGTTCACGTTGGGCAGCGAATCGTTGAGATCGAGCTGTTTTTTCAGCTCCGGCACGCCGCCCTGAACCGTCCAGTCCGGCTCGTTTCTCGACGGCTCGCCCACCTTGTAGAACGCAATGCCGATATACAGGCGAGTGTGGGTCGGCTTAACGACGTCGGCCCACCATTTGGTCAGCACGTCGTAGCGCGCGGCGTCCCGGGAGAAGGGCCAGTAAATCTGCGGAGCGATGTAGTCGAGCAGGCCCTGCTGAACCCACTGACGCGTATCGGCGTAGGATTCATCGTAGGCCGCGGCGCCGCGGGTGTCCGAGCCTGCCGGGTCAAAGGAGCGGTTACGCCACACGCCCGCCGGGCTGACGCCAAACTCAACGTCGGGCTTAGTCTGTTTAATCGCGCGGGAAACCTGGACGATCAGCTGCTGCGTGTTGTGTCTACGCCAGTCGGCCTTTGAGGCAAATCCCTGGCCGTATTGCCGCCAGGTCTGCGAATCATTGAGCGCGGACCCCGGAGATTCGGCGTAAAAGTAATCATCGAACTGCACGCCGTCTACCGCGTAATTCGCCACCACTTCGGTCACCACTTTGGTTATCCAGTCGCGCACTTCCGGAATGCCGGGGTCGAGAACAAAGCGGTCACCCGAGATGCGCACCCACTCAGGGTGCTGGACATAGACGCTGGACGGAGTCTGATAGGAAGTCCGGTTCAAGGCGGCGATGGTTGACGGTTTGGTGTTGGTCGACACGCGGTATGGGTTGAACCAGGCATGGACCTTCATGCCGCGCTTGTGCGCTTCATCCAGCATAAACTGCAGCGGATCGTATCCCGGATATTCGCCGATGTTGCCCGTCAGCATATCCGACCACGGCAAAATTTTTGATGACCAGAGGGCCGTGCTGTCCGGCTTCACCTGGAAAAACACCGTGTTAATACCGAGGTGCTTAAGGTTGTCGAGCTTGCTTATCAGCGCCTGCTTCTGCATCGCGATGCGCTGATCGGCGCTGCGGCCGTTCACCGAGGCTACTGGCGGCCAGTCGAGACGAGAGACGGTTGCCAGCCAGATCCCGCGCATCGGCTCGTTTGCCTGCGGCGTCGGTTTGCTCGCGGTGGGGAGAGGGGTAACCAGTGATTTGGGTGGTTTTGAGGAGCAGCTCACAAGTAAAAGCGCGCAGGCAGCCAGCGCACCAATCCGTTTTACGTGTCGCGTCATTTGCGTATTAGCTCTTGATAATCCGACTGTTGGCCCAGGGATTAAAGGCGGGCTCCGCCTGTTCTGTGCTTACCTCATCGTTGAGGGAGTCCAGATACAGGGCTTCCACTTCCGAGCGCGCCCACGGGGTGCGGCGCAGAAATTTCAGGCTCGATTTAACGCTGGGATCTTTTCTGAAACAGTTAATTTTGATTCGGTCGCCCAGTTCGCTCCAGCCATATTTTGCCACCAGGGCATTGACCATCATCTCCAGCGTTACGCCATGCAAAGGATCTTTGGAAATATGTGCAGTCATAGGTGTCCGGATGTCTCGATTTTTAGGGGATTGGGGTAACCCCTGAAAGGGTACAAGAAAGCAGGGGAAGCGGCAATTTTCCTTTTCTCTCGCTCATTTTATGACGGACTCCGTGCGCTGATTTTCACCAACACTTTTTCCCGCCCTGTTTTCAATCGTAAACCCGATCGATACCTCATCCTGACCCACGGGCGTGGCCGTCAGCGTTTTGACCATCTTTCCCGAATCTGCTGGGATCGTCATCGTCATCATGCCCTTTGCCAGCACCTTATCGCGCTGGGTGATACGCCACGACAGACGGCACTCGCTGCACGGTTTCCAGGTGTCGTTGATGGCCCAGAGACGCACGGTCGCCGCCGTGCCGGATTTCCACTGCGGGGTGACCGGTTCAATAGAAGGCAGAACCGGCTGGTATGCGCGTTTTAACGCGTAAAAACCGGCTTTAGGCTTACGGAGATAGTCCACCACGCCCCAGTTAATGGAGGGCCAGGTCTCGACAAACATAAAGTGAAACAGGGCCGTCACCGGCTGGTAGCGCTGTCGGCGGTAGCTCTCGGCCGCCGTGGCCACCAGCCGCGCCTGATACGCCTGGGTATTGCGGATCATTTCCTGAATGTTGTTTCCGCGCGGGATACCGGCAAATTTAAACGTCTGGAAGGGCTGAAAGTTATGGTATTTCCAGACGCTCCAGCCGGGATCGTCAGCGGCGGTGGTTTTTGGCCAGAGATGCGCAGCCGGGATGATGGTTTTTAGCGTTGACAAGCGGGGCAGCGCCTGCGCGCCAAACTCGGTAATGATCCCCGTTTTAGCTGGCGTCAGCAGGTCACGTACGCTACCGAAATACCAGCCCGCCCAGTAGTGCTCCTCAACGGCGGAAAAGCGATGCACGATGCGGGAGGTATCTTCGGCAAGCGTATCCGCTACCCGCTGCGTGAGCTCGCGGTTGAGGTTTTTGTTCCAGTCCGGGAAGCGTTTTTCCATCCACGGCGAATTCCAGGGCGGTTCGTTATGGCCGCCCCAGACGATGATGGCGGGTGAGTTGCCAAACTGTTCGATCATCTCCCGCGTCTGTCGAACCGCATTTTTGGTAAAGGCGTCGCTGCTGTCGTAGCCCCACTGCAGCGGAACATCCTGCCAGATCATCATTCCCATCTCATCGGCAACGTCATACAGCGCGCGCCCGGCAACGTGTCCGTGCACGCGAATGGCGTTGGCATTCATGGCTTCTGCCAGACGAAGATCGCGACGATATTTTTCTCGCGTCATGGTGCCGAGCCAGGGAGAACCGATGTAATTGCTGCCCTTAACAAAAAGGCGCCTGTCGTTAATGAGCCAGCCTTTGTTGTCTGGCTGCTCAACGATCTTGCGCAGCCCGGTGCGGGTGACCGCCGTATCCATTAACCCTTTTTCATCCCGTAATGAGACGCGAACCGTATACAGATGGGGTTTCCCGGTGCCGACCGGCCACCACAGTTTTGCCGCAGGCATGGGCAGCGTGACGCGCGCGGAATGGGCGCCGTTTTCCAGGTTAACCGGAAAATCTGCCTGGAAGCGCTTACCGTTGAAATTGGCAGGTGTGGCGGTGAGCCGCGCGGTTGCCGGGCCCTGACCGAGCGCGCGATAGCGAATCTCAGCCTTCAGTTCAGGCCTTTTCAGCCCCTGCGACCAGTCAGGCCGAAGGATGATTTCATCCAAGGTGGCGCCCCGGCTCAGATGCAGCCTGACCGGAGCCCAAATGCCGCCAGAGTTGGCGTCCTGTCCTCCGGCGACCAGGCGCCGCCGGGACGCGTGTCATGCTGATTAAGAATCCCCTTCATGACCGTTTTATGCAACGGCCAGACCTTGTGCGGATCTTCGTAAGGGCTATCCACCCGAACCACTAACTGGTTGTGACGTTGTAACGCGGCGCTGGCGTCCAGCGAAAAGCGCTGAAAATAGCCCTCGTGCTTGCCCAGCGGCTGGCCGTTCAGCGTCACATCGGCAAGGTAATCGACGCCGTCAAACACCAGGGTGCTCATCACGTCGGGCGGTTGAAGGGGTAGCGTAAAGGCGTGCTTATACCACAGCGCGCCCTGACGATCGTACCCCGCGCTGTACCAGTTGGCAGGGACTTTCAGCCCGCGCCAGCCTGACGCGGTAGGAGGCGTGCCGTCGTTGGCATCCTGAACCCGCCAGGTGCCAGCAAGTGACCAGCTGACCGGTGTCGGGTTCGCCGCCAGCGGTGGAATAAACAGCGCAAAGAGCAGCGCGCAGCTACGGGTCATGGTTCGTTTACCCCTCGCGCGTTGAGCCACGCCATCAGGCGCTGCGATTCCATTTGAAGACGCCGGTTTAGCGTCGCAAGCTGTTGCCTGTCCTGCGTGTGCGCCTCATTCTCCAGCGCCTGCAGCTGACGGGCGAGCAGCCCGAAATCCAGCGTGACGGCTTCTCCGCGCAGCTTGTGGGCCTTACGGCGCAGCGCTTCGCGGTCATCGTTGTCGATAGCCAGGGCGATCGCTCTTATGGCCTCCTCCAGCCCTTCGCCAAACAGGGCCAGCAGCTCCTGTACCAGGACAGGGTCGTCAGCGCACTGTTTCAGCAGGCGTGCTTCATCAGGAAAAACGGAGGAATCATCATGACGCTCGAGCACGCGAGCAATCTCTTCAGCGAGACGCTCCTGGCTGATGGGTTTGGCAATGTAGCCGTCGAAGCCCATATTAAGGCAGCGCTCCTTATCCCCCTGCATGGCGTGTGCGGTCATGGCGACGGCAGGCTGAGCCGGTCCGTGCCGGGAGCGTTCCTCCTCGCGAAGCAGGCGAATGGCGGTCTCGCCGTCCATCTCGGGCATCTGAAGATCGATCAGCAGAACGTCCCACACGCCCGTGCGCCAGCGTTCAAGCAGCGCGACGCCGTTGTCGACGATCTGACAGGTATGGCCGAGGCGTTCCAGCAGGCGCGCGGCAACTTTCTGATTAACCAGATTATCTTCAGCCAGCAGGATCCGCAGCCCCGTAATGCCCGGGGCGGCGACGGGGGCGGGCGCGGTTTCCCCCACGGTCTTCGGCGCACGTTCAAACGCCGCGGCAATCGCCTGATGCAGCTCGTCCTGGGCGATAGGCTTATGCAGATAGTTTTTGATGCCTATCCGCTTCAGCATATTGATGTCAAAATGTCGGCTCATGGAGCTCAGCATGATGATATGGCTTTCAGAAATCTGCGGCAGAACCGAAAGCTCAAGGGCCAGAGACACGCCGTCCATATCCGGCATCTGCGCATCCAGCAGGATCAGCGGCCAGGCACTCGCTTTAACCCGGTTGATGGCCTCGCTGGCGTTGTTGACGCAGGTGGGTTTTAGCCCCATCTGGCTCAGCATGGCGGCCAGCAGACGAAGGTTGGTTTCGTTGTCATCAACCACCAGCACGGGTTCCCCGTTAAAGCGCTGGCTACGCGGGCGTTCCTCAGGGATAAGACACTGTGTTGAAAGCGGCAGAACGAACGAAAATTCGCTGCCTTTCCCCGGCTCGCTGGTGACCGTCAACTCGCCGCCCATCGCCGCAACCAGTCGCGAAGAGATGGTTAGCCCGAGCCCCGTACCGCCGTAGCGGCGGGTGGTTGAGTTATCCGCCTGGCTGAAGGCTTCAAAAATGGCCTTTTGCTTATCAGCCGGGATACCAATACCGCTGTCGCGCACCCGAAAACGCCAGTGATTCGGGTCATCCCCGGATTCAACAATCAGGATAACTTCTCCCTGGTGCGTAAATTTCAGCGCATTACCCAGCAGATTGGTCAGAACTTGACGCAGCCGGGCACCATCGACCAGCAGCACGTCGGGAACATCGGGTGCAATATCAACCAGAAGCTCGATGCCTTTTTCGCTTGCGCCCGGCATATGCGGGCGAATAAGCGACTGGATAAATGGGCGGACAGGGACTGGTTCCGCCTCCAGCTCCACTTTGCCAGCTTCAATACGGGAAAAGTCGAGAATATCGTTGATGATATGCAGCAAAGACTGGGCAGAACTCATCACCAGCGTCAGGTAATCGCGCTGATCGGCGTTGAGAGTTGTGTCAAGACACAGCTGGGTCATGCCAATAATGCCGTTCATCGGGGTGCGGATTTCATGACTCATGTTCGCCAGGAACGCGCTTTTCGCCTCATTGGCTTTTTGTGCCTCAAGGGCCGAGGCGAACGCCTGAATTTCAGCCTCTTTGCGCCGCGTAATATCCTGCAGCGTGCCAATAACGCGCTCGGCGTTTCCCTCAATGGAGAGTGTGACCACCTGGCCTGACAGCAGCATCCAGCGCAGTCCTTCGGTAGGATGATGTACGCGAATTTCACATTCAAAGACCGGACGATGATCCTGCTTCGAAGCGTGCAGCGCCTCGCGCAGCGCTGCACGATCGTCCTCGTGGATCTGATTGAGCAGAAAACGAACCGGATATCGCCACTGTGTGCGCGACTGACCCAGCATGGCAAGCAGCGTGTCGTTAACCTGTAACGCGTCGCCGGAAACCTGCCAGTCCCAGATCCCAATATGGATGGATTCCGCTGTCAGCAAAAAATCGTCATGCAGCTGGTGGCGCGCGCGCTGCGCCTCATCCAGCTCCGTAATATCGCTGTGCAGGCTAACAATACCGCCGTCCGCAAGGCGCTGATGCTGGACGAAGATCCGCCGCTGGCCAACTTGCCGCACCTCACAGTGTTTATCCTGCCGACAGTTGCGCACGACCGACTCGCGCAGCGTCTGGCGCAGGCCGGGGTCGACGTTATAAACAGCATCGATAAAGCGTTCCGCCAGCTCAGCAAGGGGCATACCCACCTGCAGCCAGGGGGTGATGACGGGATAAAAAAGGGCCACGTTATCATTCCAGGTCTGCAGGCGCTCATCGCAGTCATAAATCATGACGGCGGCCGGCAGCGCGTTAAGATCGTACGTGAATGAACTCATCGTGATCCTCCCTACTCGCGGTAGTGCAGTTCTGCCTGTCGGCGCAGGTATTCCAGCCCGGGCGCGATAGCCATCGCCCAGGCCGTCAGGATCTCATCGTCGCACTGCGGATCGCGCTCGCTCACCGCGTTCAACATCGCTTCGCGCCAGAGCGCGAAAAATCGTGGGGGAAGGTGCAGGCCGTCGTCGTTTTGCTCCCGCGCCAGACGCTCGAGAAAATCAGGGACGATCAGGGCGCCGTCTACCGCAAGCATGGCGAAGAAACTTTTAAACAGGGTCTGCTGACCTTCACGATCCGGCAGGCGAGAAAAATGCTGCTCCGTCTCGGGTGACATATGGACGAAGGCGTCATAGAACGTCTGAAAAAACGCTGTTTTGTCATTATCCGGAAAGACGCGGTTCAGACTGGATTCAAACAGATCGCGGTAAAACTTCACGGCGTCCTCCTTACGGCGTTTTCGCCCGGCAGACAGTGTCCGACTGGCGTATATTCCTCTGCTACACGGCGCGTAAAGTAGCTCTCTTTCTTAGACCGGCGGGCGTCAAACAGCGGCCCGGCGTTGTGCTTAAAGAAAAGGGCTTCCAGAACCGTGGCATTGGTAGAAAGGGTGAGGGAGGCGTTGGTATCGCCCGTGGCTTCAAGGCGGCCTTCGTACCAGCCTTTCTGCGGATCGTTAAGGTGCTCGGTGACCGACATCAGGACGTCGGTATAAGAGGTATCCCACAAGGCCCACAGCGCAAAAACCGCTTTTGTCGATACCTGCGCGAAGCGGGTGTAATCCCGGCCATCATCGCCAACAGAGTTCCAGGCATAGCCATTTCCCCAGACCGTATCCTGTATATGCCAGGGTGCCTGAGGGAGTGAAAAATCCGCTCTGGCCGTCAGGATCTTATCGGTCTCCCAGCGGCTTTTCTGGCTGAGCCAGACGTTTTCCGCCTGCTTGCGCAGGCGCTTTTGCAGATCGGCCGCAACGCCTTCCGGCTCCCAGCCAAACTCCAGGCCCGGCAGCATATAGGGAAGGGTAGTTATCAGGGAGGGCTGCCACGTGGTACGCGGATCGCGGGCGTCCACAGCAAGCCGCCGCTGGGCGATGATGACGTGGTGCGCCGGGGGCGTAAACGCTTTATCCGGGGAAAACCCCCACAGATGAAACGCCGTCGCGGCATATTCGCTTTCGCCCAGGCGCAGCTCCTCACGGACCACCGGCTGGCCGTTTTGCAGGGAAGAGGACCACAGTTCACCTTCACCATCGATGACCGGACAGAAGTTCCAGCGCAGAATGATTTTATCCAGATACTCGCTGTACTGCGGCTCCCGCTCAGCGGTAAGGCGCAAGGCGAGCATCAGGCGAGCCATGTCGCGTGCGGACCAGCCATTTTTAGCGGGCTTGCCGCCAAAGTCGATCGGCGCCGCCGTCTGGCTGGAATAGAGCCGTCCTGGCGTCCGGGTCTCGGTCAGCATCAAGCGGTTGAGAGTGCCCATCAGCCGCGTCAGGCGGGCGTCATACTCGGCCTCATCAATCATCCCCAGCTCTTTTGCCGCCAGCAGGGCGATAAGCGTATCGCCCATTTGCCAGAGCGTGACGCGTGGCTGTTTGTCGCTTCCGTTGACCAGGCCCGTTTGCGGCTGGGTATTATTGACGAAATAGCGCCAGGCGATCGCCGCCCATTTCTGTTCTTCCGGCGTCAGGGCAGCGATACGCGCGCTGGAGTGCCAGCCACCATTGATTAGCCAACGCCAGCCAGCCCCCTGATGGCCAAACAGAGCAAAGATGACCACACCTGCGAGGAGTAATCCCGCGAGCCCTCTGGCTATGGTTTTAAGCATTGCGCAGTCACCGGAGGCAGTTTAACCGGCTCGTCCGCGCTGCATGACGCGCACTGACAGGCCTGGCAGGCGGGTTTGGTGCGCTGCGTGACGCCGGTCCGGTCGCACCAGCTTTTTACGGCTGGCGTGCTTGTCAGGAACGGGCGGCTGCGCAGGGCGTTGTTCTCTTCAAACTGATCGAGCAGCTTTTGATCCCACAGCGACGGCGCAAAATCCTTGCTTTTCGGGTTGTCGGTATTGAAGGCCAGCAGTTTTCCCTCTTTTTTGAACAGCAGGGCTTCCAGCATGATGCCGTTATTGTTCGCGGTGAACTCCTTGATCGGCCCGTCGCCGTTTTCATACAGCCCTTCGTAGTAGCCTTTTCCCTCTTCGTTGGCATTCTCAATGGTATTCAGCAGGCGGTCGGTATAAGGCGAGTTCCACAGGACCCACATTCCCAGCGCCGCCTTCAGTGAAATCGCAGCAGCGTTAGGGACGAATTGTCCTTTGTCGGTAATGGTGTTCCAGTTGTACCCGTCGCTGAAGACGGTGTCATAGACGAAGTATGGCGCTTTATCGAGCTGGTGCTCAGAGCGCGCGGTGAGGACGCCGGTGATGGTATAGCGGTTCTCCTGAGCCTGATAAACGCGATCGGCAAAGTTTTTCATCCACGTCAGGGAGTAGTCGCGCGGGGCGTTATCCCGATCGGTCGGCTTATCGAAGCCGAACTCCAGACCGTAGAGCAGGTAGGATTCCGTCACCACGTAGTTATGCTGAGACGTATTGCGCGGGTCGCGTGAATCATACGGAACCAGCACGCAGTAAATCTCGGCCAGCTCGTATGGCTGCGGACGGCTGGCTTTACAGGTATTGAACCCCCAAAGCTGGAAACCTGCCGCACCGTACTCTTCATAGCCCAGGCGGCCTTCCTGAACATACTTCGGCTGGCCGTTCTCCAGATAAGCACCGTACAGCGTGCCGCAGGGGTCGATCGCGTGGCTGAAATCCCAGCCGAGCACCACGTTATCAACGCTGTTGCCGTATTCCGGGTAACGCTCTTTGATGATTTTCAGCCAGACCAGCATTCGCCCGATATCGAGGGCCGAGAAGCCAATTTCGCCGGGCTTGTTGGTGTAGTCCACCTTCTGGCCGCTGATGGTGTTATAGGCTTTGTTGGGCAGCTCGTTGCGGAACAGCACAAGGGTGTTAAGCGTGGCGAGGAATTTCAGCATCCGGCGGTCGAACTCTGCTTTATCAATGATCCCTAGCTCGCGCGCTGCGGTCATTGCGGCAAGATAGGAAGCGCTGTCCCACATGGTGGTGGAGGGATATTTGTTGACCGCATTCACCAGCCCCGTCGTGGGCTGATAGTTGGAGACGAAATACTGCCAGGCGTTTTTCGCAATGGTCATCTCTCGGGCCGTCAGCTCGCCGCTGCGCGGGGCGTAGCCTGATGCAGGCAGCCCGGTTTCCGCGCGCGCGGTCGAGAGCGCCAGCCAGCAGATCGTTATTCCCGTGAGCAGGTGGAAAAGGATCGGGGATCTTGACTTCATGGCGTTGCTCCTGCGGGAGTGGATGAATGAGTGGCTGTGGAGAAGCAGGCCAGACAAAGCATCTGGCCGTGCGCGATATACGACAGACTTTCCAGCACGATGGCGTTGGTGTCGGCGTCCACGACGCTATTAACGCTGTTATTAAGATTGAAGCCGCGTTGCCAGCCTTTACCCGGCACCAGAAGCGGCAGAACCTGCTGGCGCAGCGCCTCGCTCCAGCTGTTGCGGAACAGGGCATACCAGGCAAACGCGGTGCGGGTGGAGGCGATCGCGACTTTCTCCGGCACTTCGTCACGCAGGGCGCGCGCCTGTACCGGCTGCCTGTTGGGCAGATCGGTAACGTAATCCGGTGCCGGTTCGGCGTAATCCGTGCTGATGGGAGGTTTTGGTGAACGCAGGCCGTGGCGCCGCTGCTGGATCTGCATAATCCGCCACGCAATTTCAGCGCTCTGTGCGTCAAAACCCAGTTCGAGTCCGGTTAGCAGATAGGGCAGACTGATCAGAGAGGTCTGCTTGCCCCAGGGCGTGCGCAGCCCTTCATCGGGAACCATGATCCCGTCCAGGTCGATCATCTTTTGCCCTTCGGGCGGATTGGTGACCGCCAGTCCCGCCGCACTGTCAATCAAGCGCAGCGTATGGCTGGCATAGAGCCGGTAGCCAAAGCTATCTCGCTGCTCGTCGGCAGCCAGCGTCCAGTGATGGAGCGGTACCGCCGCGTGGCTTTGGGTGCTGTTTTCCATCAGCGCGCCGGTGCGCCAGACGCTAAACAGATCGCGGATAGCGGACGCGTGCTGAGGATAGCGCCACAGAATGGTCTGCAGCGCCGTCAGCATGCGACTCAGCCCAATTGCAGAGGCGTCGGGTTTCCCCAGAATTTTGAGGGTGTCCGCATGGTAATACGCGGCAGGGAGGCCTTGTTCATTGAGCGGCAGCTGCCCCAGCGTAAACAGGGCCGCGCTGACCCTCTCGTCAAACTCATCGGTGGAAATGATATTGAGCTGCTCTGCGGCGGCGGTCGCAAACAGGTAGCTCCCTACGCTCCAGAGGCTCAGCCAGGGCTCACCGTCGCTGGCATTTGCCAGGCCATTTGGCTGGGTATTGTTCACATAGTATTGCCAGGCCACCCGCGCCCAGATGGCCTCGTCGTAGGTTAGCTCGCGTTTCGCGGGCAGCGGAGGGAAATCTTTACTGAGCGCGATGCCGCCGCTGCTCTCCACGCGCGAAGGCATTTGTTTCTCAACCCATACCACAATGGCAAAGCCGAGCAGGAACCCCAGCAGAATAGTGAGATAACTGCGCGCGGAAAGCAGGGCATCACGTATTCTCATTGGGTGACCTCATCGTCTTCGGCGGGCGTCCACATGGCTGCGAATATCAGCGGCAGCATGGCGGCGATGTTTACCCCTCCCCAGAAAATATTGATGACGTAGCCGGAAGGATCGTCGACCTGGCCCCGAGCAACCTGAATGCCGCCCCAGATAAGCCCAGCGAGGGTCAGTACCACGATGGCAATCTGCGGCTTCACCAGGTAGAGAAAACGGCCCGTCTGCCTCTCTTTTGGCGTAACGTGAAATTTGATCTGTTCACCCCGCAGCACCGTATTGAGCGCGCGCAGGTTCATGGAAAAGAAGGAGAGGTAGGAGGCCCTGCCGTCCCAGGCCGATATTCCCCATGTCCCGAACATAAAGGCCAATTCAGAGAAAATAAAAAAGGGGAGAAAGTGGAGATAGAACGGCGTCGACCAGGCCGATACCGGCGGAATGCCGGTGAACAGATAGATAATGGGCGAGATCAAAAATACCGTGTTCCACACGCAGGCCATATAGGACCAGAAGGTTGTGGCATACATCAGCGTCTGGGGGAGTGAAAGCCTGAAGCGACGACGGCTGAAGATGTTGTCATGGAATAAAATATCCAGCGAGCCGGCGGCGTACTTAAAGCGCTGGATCATCCACGTCAGCATATCCTGCGGAGAGAGCATCTTCGACTCAACGCGCGGGTGCATGACCGAACGCCAGCGTCTTGCGGCGTCACCGTGCAGCAGCACCGAGGTGTAAATATCTTCGGAGACGTGAAACTTGTAGGGCGTGAGTTCGGTGTCGAATGCCACGTGCGGACGCATCGCCTCCTGTAGCGCGCTCCGCGTTTCGTCATCGCGAATGTCGCGGGTATGGCGATGGATTTCCTCTTCGACGGACCAGACGTAGCTTCTCAGCGCGGCCTGCATAACCGCCTCGCGACGGTGGATGGACGCCGCGCCGCAGCAGAACGCCGCGTTAGCCCAGTTGCGCCGCCGCAGGATCACGTCATAGAACATGCGCGGATCGTTAAAAAACGGGTCGCGGCCAACCGTGACCGGGCCAACACACTTTTGGATCAGCCAGCCCAGGCCATAGCCTACTTTTCCCGCTTTCCGCTGGCCCCAGCGCGATAAACTTTCTCCTTCCGGGAGATCGAAGAACCACTGCGGCGTCTGCACCCAGGCCACTTCCGGGTTGCGGAAATAGCCCAGCGTATGGCTGAGAAGGGTGGGAAATACCCGGGTATCGGCGTCGCAGATGACAAGAAAATCGCCGTCGGTTTGCTCAAGGCCATTGCGCAGATTACCGGCCTTAAAGCCGATGTTGGTCTGGCGACTGATGTAATTGACGCCTTCCTCATCGCAAACGGCTTTCATCTCCGGGCGACGGCCGTCATCGAGGACGTGGATCCGGTAGTCAATCGGGTATGGGTAATCCATCTTCAGGGCATCGCGAATGGACAGCCTCACCAGCTCGGTGTCTTCGGAGTAGGTGGCAATGAACAGATCCACCTTAACGGGACGGGGTTCTACGGCCTCCTCCGGTGCCAGGCAGTCGTTAATCTCGCTCGGAGGCGGACTCTGGGGAGGATCCTGTTCTTTCCATAAGTTGATGGTGAACAGCACGGTACCGATCCAGGCCAGGGTTTCGGCAAGTACCAGCGGTATGGCGTACCATAAGGCGTCCGTATTCAGGGAAGCGGTCCAGCGCCAGTAAATATAATTTGCGCCCAGAATAAGCGCCGCGACCGCTAACACCTGCCAGGTCATCATTACCCAGCGCGGCGTTTTTAACGGTTCCGGAGGTCGACGATGTTCAAAACGGGAAAAATAAAAATCCATAGTTCCGGCGTTCCTGATTCCGTGAAAATGCAGAGCCATTCTGCTGCGCACGCAGTTGCCCAAAAGCGAAAGAAAATAGCGATTAAACAAGATTTAAGATAAGTGTAGAACGCCGAATAAAAGTGTCCAGCGCCGTTTTTATTAATGTGTAGCAACAGTTAATTCGGATTTAATTCTGCTTAATACACCTCATCTGCCGGCGATAAATTGCAGTTACTATTCCTTTAGTCTATCTACTTTATTTAGACCTTGATTTTCGTTTTCAGGCAAAGGACACACTATGAGCCATGTTGTGCCGCCGATCGCGCAAGCGGATATAGTAAAATCAACATCATGGCGGTATGCCATTGCAGGTGCCCGGGACCTGAGAATTGACTTTATGCGCGGCATTGCTCTCGTCATGATGGTCGTGGCGCATACGGAGGTCATGTCGATATTTAATATATTCTCCTGGGAGCGTTTTGGATTAACCACAGGTGCAGAAGGTTTTGTCATTCTCTCGGGATTTATGTTGGGGATGTTGAATCGCGCTCGCCTGCAAAAGGTTGTATTACTCACGGTTTCGTGGGGGCTTTATCTCAGAGCGTGGAAAATATATCGTGTAAATATCATTATCATAGTGTCGTTTATTCTCCTGGCCTATATCCCGCATATTAATCTTTTCGAGGTCACTCATTTTACCGACCGCTTTTCGGGTGAAAGCTGGTCGCTTTATCCGGTCACTCCGCAAATAAAAGAGACCTGGTTCAACATTATCCTCTATTTGCAGATTGGCCCCCATCAGACCCAAATTCTGGGGCTGTATATCTTTTTGCTGCTACTGAGTCCGCTATTTTTGGGGATGCTACAGAAGGGTAACGTCTGGTGGCTGCTGGGGGCGTCTCTGCTGGTATACGGCCTGTGGCAGCGGTGGCCGCTCCGGCTGACGCCGTCGGAATTCGAATTTGCCTTTCCGCTGCTGGCCTGGCAATTCATCTTTGTTCTGGGCATGGCCAGCGGGTGGTATAAAGCCGAACTGATCTCTTTCGCACGCACGCCTGCAGGTAAAGTGGTGGTGGTTGCGCTGGTGATAGTGGCGCTCATTCTGGGGTTCATAGCACAGAACCATACCAACCCGTTTATGCCCCCCGCGCTGCTGATGCACGTGATTCCGCCTGACAGCTTCAACACCTTTTATCACACCTGGGCGGCGAAAAATGGGCTGGGCCCGGTGCGGGTGTTAAACGACATCGCCCTGATGGTTACCGTCTATCTGGTGCTGACATACTGCTGGACGCCGCTCAACCGCCTGCTGGGATGGTTTCTTATTCCGTTAGGCCAGCACTCGCTTTATACCTTCATTTTGCATGTGTACGTGGTGCTGCTGGTGAGTCAGTTCATCACCTTCGATTTGTGGCGTCATGCCTGGATAGAAAATACGTTAGTGCATGCTGCGGCACTGGGCATTTTGTGGCTCATGGCAAAATACAACGTCGCAGCACGCTGGATACCTAACTAAGGATGGCGGTTATGCGCGGAAAATGGCTCCTGGCGGGCTTCTTACTCGCCGCAATACCCGCGGCGGATGCGGCGCAAAGCAGTGAGAAAGAGACGTTGCGCGATAAAAACGGCGAGCCCGTTCAGGCAGGCGTTTTTACCAGCCGGTGGGGGCGCCTGTTCTCAGGCAATGACAAGAAATTTTCAGGCGCCCTGAGCTTTAGTTCTGGGCTGAAAGAGCAGATGGTGAGCGTGCCCAACAGCTCGGACAGCGCCGCGCAGGCGAAAAAAATTAACCAGACGCTGAATCTTAGTCTGCAGTATTCCCCCTACAGCTTCTGGTTTGCCAACATTACCTCCCGGCTGCCGGTCAGGAATACCAACCGCTACACCGCGGATTTTCGCTACAGCTTCGGCTATGACGACTGGCATGCCAATACGTTCAGCCTGGTCTACGGCAACTACGGCGACAACCACTTCTGGACGTCGGGTAGCCGGAGACACACCTATTTCGAACAGGGTGCCTTTACGCTGGCCTATAAGTTTTCGCTACCGAAACCGGTCGAAAACACGCTCCTGATTAATAAAGGCGACTCTATTATTTGCCAGGTCGGGTACAGCTGGGTTCCGCGCTACTACGACCTCAGCAGCGATGACATCCGCAAAAATAAAAACGTCATGCTCGGCGGCTGCGGCTATACCTTCAAACAACATTTCTTCGTTCGCGCAACGGCGTTCTGGTTCCCGGACAGCAGCCAGCAGCAGCCCTGGAACGGCGATTACAGCTACAGCTTTGGCTATGCGGGCTATACGCCAGGTTCGTTCTCCATCCAGTACGCAAACTATGCCGGGACGCGCTATCCGGGGCACGGCAACGGTAACGCAAAATTCAGGGAAGGGACCGTGAGCCTCATCTGGTTCTTACCGCTATAGGAGGGATACATGTCAGCGCTGCACGTGTTAATCGTTGAAGATTCGCTGATTTATCGTCGGTTACTCTCCCGAATGCTCACCCAGTGGGGGTATATCGTGAGCGAGGCGGAAAATGGCGTCGCCGCGCTGGAAATATTGTCCAGCCAGCCGATCAGCATGGTGATAAGCGACTGGGAGATGCCGGAAATGGACGGGCTTACGCTCTGTCAGACGATCCGCAGCCGTCAGTTTGGCCACTATGTGTATATCATTCTGCTCACGGCCCGCGAGAATGCAGGAGATTTAACGCAGGGTTTTGATGCCGGGGCGGATGATTTTTTAAGCAAACCTGTCGAACAGGCTGAGCTACGGGCGCGGCTCCATGCCGGGGTACGTATTTTGACGCTGGAAGCGACCCTTGCGGCGCATAATAAGCGCCTGAGTGAAGCGTTACGCCAGATTGAACAGGATCTTGAGCTGGCGGCGCGCGTTCAGCACTCGGTTCTGCCTTCACACCGCCTGCGCTTCGGGGACTACTTTTCCGACTGGCTTTTCTTACCGTCTGCCTGGGTATCGGGCGATGTCTTCAATATTTTTCCTCTGGACTCTCATCTGGGGTTCTATTGCGTGGACGTGTCCGGTCACGGCGTGGGGGCCGCGATGATGTCCCTGGCCGTGGCGCGTCAGTTCCTGCACGGCCGGGTGGTGGACCGTTTTTTGTTTACCGCAGAGGGCGGAATTCAGTCGCCTGCCGAGGTCGTCAGAATACTGAACAGCCGCTTTTGCAGTGAAGAAAACGACATCACCAGCTATTTCACCATCATCTACGGCGTGATCGACCCCGTTAGTGGTCAGGGACTGTTGTGTCAGGCGGGGCATCCTACTCCCGTGATTGTGAACGCAGAGAGTGCCGTCACTTACGTTGGCGAGGGTGGACCGCCTGTCGGACTGATGCCCGACCTGAGCTGGGAGGACGTCGCTTTTACCCTCAATCCAGGGGATCGCTTATGCTTATTCAGTGACGGCATCACGGAGTGTGAGAACAGCGATGGCGAGCAGTTTGGCCCGCAACGTCTGGAACGCTGGCTTCATGAGCATACCCATCTGCCGGTTGACGAGCTCCTGCCGCGGTTCGGCCAACACCTGACCGGCTGGCGCAATGCAAATAGACATGAACCGACCGCCTTAACCGATGACGTTTCACTGTTAGCGATTGAGCGTCAGGGAGAACAGAATGATTATTAACACTGAACGATTACCGCATGCCAACATTCTTACGCCAGCGGTCCGGCGGCTGGATGCGTCCATTGCCGCGACGTTTAAGGCTACTGTCACGGAAGAAATTGGCAACGATCGTAAAGCCTTAATTGTCGATTTTAGCAAAGTGGACTTTATCGACAGCAGCGGACTGGGGATGCTGGTGTCGTTGTTTAAGCTGATGAACGGTAAGGGCGAAATGGCGCTGTGCTCCCTGAATCCCGGGATCATGAATATGTTCACCCTGACCCGAATGGATCGCATCTTCCGCATCTATCCGGATAAAAACAGCGCGCTTGCGCAGCTGGGGCAGTAGATGCAGACGCCGGAGCATGCGGAATTTCCGGCGGAGCTCGGCTCCCTGACGCTGCTTGCTGGCTGGCTGGGAGACCGTCTGAGCGCGCTTGCCGTTGACGATGAGTGGGGTTTCGCGCTCGACCTGGCCGTCTGTGAAGTGGCGACGAATATTATCCGGCACGCGCTGCATGAGGATACCTCACGCGCATTTAGCGTAGAGTTCGACATCCGGGACCATAATGTCCGCGTTGTCTTTACCGACGCGGGCGATGCATTCCCGCTGGAGCGGCTTGAGGCCGCCCGACGAG
>NZ_JUMS01000165.1:1715-2056 GCF_001059415.1 Enterobacter sp. 940_PEND | reverse complement strand
GTGTCGTTTCAATTTTCAGCTTGATCCAGATTTTTAAAGAGCAAAACTTCGCAGTGCACCTTTTCAGGTTCACTCTGAAGTTTTCTTGGGTTCGCAGTAAAAGATGGTGGAGCTATGCGGGATCGAACCGCAGACCTCCTGCGTGCAAAGCAGGCGCTCTCCCAGCTGAGCTATAGCCCCATCGTTTATAATCTCTGTACCGCTCATCCTTTAAAAGGAGTTTGGTAGGCCTGAGTGGACTTGAACCACCGACCTCACCCTTATCAGGGGTGCGCTCTAACCACCTGAGCTACAAGCCTGCAGAGATTTTTACTGCTGTTTTTCATCAGACAATCTGTGTG
>NZ_JUMS01000165.1:0-1708 GCF_001059415.1 Enterobacter sp. 940_PEND | reverse complement strand
CAAAGGCAGGTTCTTTAAGGTAAGGAGGTGATCCAACCGCAGGTTCCCCTACGGTTACCTTGTTACGACTTCACCCCAGTCATGAATCACAAAGTGGTAAGCGCCCTCCCGAAGGTTAAGCTACCTACTTCTTTTGCAACCCACTCCCATGGTGTGACGGGCGGTGTGTACAAGGCCCGGGAACGTATTCACCGTAGCATTCTGATCTACGATTACTAGCGATTCCGACTTCATGGAGTCGAGTTGCAGACTCCAATCCGGACTACGACGCACTTTATGAGGTCCGCTTGCTCTCGCGAGGTCGCTTCTCTTTGTATGCGCCATTGTAGCACGTGTGTAGCCCTACTCGTAAGGGCCATGATGACTTGACGTCATCCCCACCTTCCTCCAGTTTATCACTGGCAGTCTCCTTTGAGTTCCCGGCCTAACCGCTGGCAACAAAGGATAAGGGTTGCGCTCGTTGCGGGACTTAACCCAACATTTCACAACACGAGCTGACGACAGCCATGCAGCACCTGTCTCAGAGTTCCCGAAGGCACCAAAGCATCTCTGCTAAGTTCTCTGGATGTCAAGAGTAGGTAAGGTTCTTCGCGTTGCATCGAATTAAACCACATGCTCCACCGCTTGTGCGGGCCCCCGTCAATTCATTTGAGTTTTAACCTTGCGGCCGTACTCCCCAGGCGGTCGACTTAACGCGTTAGCTCCGGAAGCCACGCCTCAAGGGCACAACCTCCAAGTCGACATCGTTTACGGCGTGGACTACCAGGGTATCTAATCCTGTTTGCTCCCCACGCTTTCGCACCTGAGCGTCAGTCTTTGTCCAGGGGGCCGCCTTCGCCACCGGTATTCCTCCAGATCTCTACGCATTTCACCGCTACACCTGGAATTCTACCCCCCTCTACAAGACTCTAGCCTGCCAGTTTCGAATGCAGTTCCCAGGTTGAGCCCGGGGATTTCACATCCGACTTGACAGACCGCCTGCGTGCGCTTTACGCCCAGTAATTCCGATTAACGCTTGCACCCTCCGTATTACCGCGGCTGCTGGCACGGAGTTAGCCGGTGCTTCTTCTGCGGGTAACGTCAATCGCTGAGGTTATTAACCTCAACGCCTTCCTCCCCGCTGAAAGTACTTTACAACCCGAAGGCCTTCTTCATACACGCGGCATGGCTGCATCAGGCTTGCGCCCATTGTGCAATATTCCCCACTGCTGCCTCCCGTAGGAGTCTGGACCGTGTCTCAGTTCCAGTGTGGCTGGTCATCCTCTCAGACCAGCTAGGGATCGTCGCCTAGGTGAGCCGTTACCCCACCTACTAGCTAATCCCATCTGGGCACATCTGATGGCAAGAGGCCCGAAGGTCCCCCTCTTTGGTCTTGCGACGTTATGCGGTATTAGCTACCGTTTCCAGTAGTTATCCCCCTCCATCAGGCAGTTTCCCAGACATTACTCACCCGTCCGCCGCTCGCCGGCAAAGTAGCAAGCTACTTTCCGCTGCCGCTCGACTTGCATGTGTTAGGCCTGCCGCCAGCGTTCAATCTGAGCCATGATCAAACTCTTCAATTTAAGTTTGATGCTCGTGAATTAAACTTCGTAATGAATTACGTATGTTCACTCAGAGACTTGGTATTCATTTTTCGTCTTGCGACGTTAAGAATCCATGTCACTTTGAGTGCCCACACAGATTGTCTGATAAATTGTTAAAGAGCAGT
>NZ_JUMS01000164.1:0-8601 GCF_001059415.1 Enterobacter sp. 940_PEND | reverse complement strand
GATGAGCGTTGGGTAACGGACATAACCTACATCAGGACCCACGAAGGCTGGCTGTATCTTGCCGTGGTTGTTGATCTGTTCTCACGCAAAATTATCGGCTGGTCCATGCAATCCCGGATGACAAAGGACATTGTCCTGAACGCACTGCTGATGGCTGTATGGCGGCGTAATCCCCAAAAACAGGTGCTGGTTCATTCGGATCAGGGCAGTCAGTACACAAGCCATGAGTGGCAGTCGTTCCTGAAATCACACGGCCTGGAGGGCAGCATGAGCCGTCGCGGTAACTGCCATGATAATGCGGTTGCAGAAAGCTTTTTCCAGTTGTTGAAACGCGAACGGATAAAGAAAAAGATCTACGGAACGCGGGAAGAAGCCCGCAGCGATATTTTTGATTACATCGAAATGTTTTATAACAGTAAGCGTCGGCATGGTTCTAGCGATCAGATGTCACCGACAGAATATGAAAACCAGTATTATCAACGGCTCGGAAGTGTCTAGATTATCCGTGGCGATTCAAGTACCTTCAGTATGGTTGTCTCGTGCATAGCAAACATAGAGATAAAACTTCAGTGCATATAACTCGATCTTCTTACGCAAAGTAAACTGCAGAAACGCTCTAACCTCACCATTTGCTCCAGTAACTTTTCGCAGCGGAACCTTGCACCACCCTCCACCACCGGGAACATAGCCATTGATTTCATAAAAGCAGCATTTTCCTTGCCTGTGTCGAATCACAAGCCCGCTTTGGATTAACGTCTCAAGGCCTGCAGCAATTGACGCACGACTCATCCCTGTGAGCGTTCTGAAGCGGTTAAAGGTTGCCTTGGACAGGCCGCGGACAATCGTTACATCAAACGCATCCGACAGCTCAACCGGTTCGAGTGTCATTGCAATTACATAGTACAGCTGCAATGCCGCAATTTTGGACGAAGTGGAGCCAAGTTCATCATTGTTCCATTTGAAAAGCCTCAGTCCCCCATCTCTTATCCATGCAGAAGGCATTTTGAACCAAATGCTTTTGATCATTTTGAATTCCCTTTTCTGTAAACAATCACTAAAGCCAGCAACACTGCTGCACTTAAAAAAAGTGGAACCAAATCATCGGCTAACTTCGCTAGTTCCATCAAAACATAAAGCCAAAAATACAGTTCAGACATACGTCACCTCCTGTTGTCTCGAGGAAAATTTTATTTCTTTTCGATATGGTATATCTAGATAGAGGTGACGATAAAAACTGAGAAAAATTAAATAAAATACAATAATATCAATAAGTTAAAACAAAACAAAATGGTGCATTACATATGAAAATCAGTTCACGAAACGGGTTATTGCTATTGAACATGATTAAAAGACGAACAATTGAAGCAGAAAAGTAAAGGTATAAAGCATGCCGTTATCCCGTACTTATCCCCAGTTTCTGTGGATAATCAATATGTAGTTGTTCGTACCGCTGCCACAGGTCAACTATGACTATTTAGTGTCGCTTTCGGGGAGAATGCAATCAACAAGGGGTGGTTTGTATTAACTGTCCGTGCGCGGAAGCCCCGTTAAAACTTCGGCAAGCAATGGTTTAACAGGACAGGCTAACTTCGCAGCGGGCCCTTTTGTGATGATGTGAAATTTCATCAAAAAGCGGCCTATTTAACATATTGTACGTTTTATGCACCACATGATGCTAGAGCATCCAGAGGCTCTCCCCTTCCCCCTCAAATATCACTATTTCTTTGGCAAGTTCTTCATTTTTTTTTTAAGTAGCTATTTTGTTATCAAAGCTCACATTCAATTTCTGTCCCGTATTGCCGCTATAATCGAATTTTGCAACTTTTAATGATGCGGTTTCCCTTAGATACCAGAGTGAAAAACATAGCGGTGTACCGGACTTACCGACAGAATCGCGTATATTCAGATATATGACGCCAAGTCATCATACAATTATCATTTACTCAAAAACTCATTCACTCAAAAACACAAATGAGGTAAAGATAGATATTCATTGCATTTCCTTTAATCCAAGCTAAGGCAACAGTTGCATCAATGCACCCGACATTGCAAGAACTAGTCTGACATCAACTCCATTCAATGGCATGACTAATTCGCTCATGTCTCTTATCCAGTCTATTACCCACAACGTTGTGCACCGTTTCTGTGGATAGTATTTAAGTCCAGAATCAGTACGTGAACGCCCGAAGATTACTCAAATGAGTAAAAACACATTATTTCATTTACACATCAACTTTTGCGCTTTAGAGTAATCACTCAAAGGCTCATAACAGCAAAAACTCATTTACTCATATGAGTGAGTGTAAGGACGGATATGAAAGTAATCTCGTTTTTGAATCCAAAGGGCGGAAGCGGTAAAACCACAGTAACAATCAACGTAAGTACCAGCATTGCGAAAAAGCATCGAGTAGCAGTTGTTGATACAGATCCGCAGCAAAGCCTGGCCAACTGGAACAAGGCTGAAAAAGCTAACTTTGATGTATTCACAGCAGCATCCGAAAAGGATGTATACACCATAAGAAAAGAACTGGTTGGTTATGACTATGTAATTATCGATGGGGCCGGGGCTCTCTCTGTTATAACTGCAGCTGCAGTTATGGTTAGCGATCTAGTCATCATTCCGGTGACACCGTCACCACTCGATTTTTCTGCCTCTGGTGCAGTTATCAGTGTACTGGAAGCTCAGTCATACAACAGGCCTGTAGAATGTCGCTTCCTTATTACTCGCAAAATTGAGCAAGCTACAATGCTTGGAGTTTTGCGTGAGAGTATCGCAGCAACAGGTATACCTTCTTTAAAAACATCGATTACGCAGCGACAGAGCTACGTGAAATCTGTGCTGGATGGTGAGACTGTATTCGATACCAATGATGGGGCCGCGAAAGGAGAGATCGAAGTGCTTGCTGGTGAAATCATCAAGTTAGTTGCATAAACACACATTTACACATAAACTCAAATGAGTAAATGTGTATAGGGGTAACTATATGAGCTTAGTAAAGCAAAACCGCAACCAAGCGGCACCTAAGGTAATGACCTTCGGTGAGAACAGAGATTTAGGCAAAGTTATTTCAGCACCACCATCGGGCATTCAAAAACGTGTGAACTTCAATATGCCCGAGGATAAGCATCAAAGGCTCAAAGCCGCTTGTGCCAGAAAAGGGACATCTATTTCAGATGTCATGAACGACCTTGTCGATGCATGGTTGAAAGGTAATGAGTAAATGAGTTTTTACTCTTATGTGTATTTACTGTAACACTCCCTTTTACTGAATGAATGTTGTGATCGGACTTTAGGTGGTAAACGATACTGGTAAGCATCGCCATCAGAAAGCTGAACGTGTACCTGAATCCGAGATATGATTGCAGTGCTCGCCGCAGCCTGTGACCGGGCAAGCCCGCGAACAGGCGAGGAAGCACAAGATCTGCGATCAAACAGAAACCTGTTACGCTCCGTATCACATCAAATTATAGGGGTAGTTAACTACCTGAGTAGGCTTAGTTTTATCCACATATCCCCTTGGTAGATCAAATGATCAGATCAATACGAGATCAATATGAGATCAATACAGATCACCACTCGGCTAATTGCATGAAATTTAAGTGAAATAATAGGATCTCGGCGGTCATATTCATAAGAAAGGCGGTTACTTTCATTATTCCGGCGTTTACTTTCATAAACAAGGCGGTTATTTTCATAACTTAGATGCGGTTACTTTCATAAACAGACCCGCTTTTACTCACTGGATGTGGATAAATGGATAGTTCTGACGCGCAGCAAAGCCCTTTTGCGATCAAAAAGAAAGATTCGGGAGAAAGTTATGAACTGACTCCCAACAGCAATAAGACGGTACAGCCAGTGGCGCTGTTACGTCTGAGCGTGTTCACTCCTGTATCACCTAAAGAGAAAGGTAAGCGGGACTTTCTGATCGATGCTTCAGAAGAATTGTCCAGTCTGGAGGTTGCCCGGCAGGAAGGGTATACCAACATCAAGATCCAGGGCGCCAAGCTCGGGATGTCTACGGACTTTAAAACCTGGATTGGCATCATTTCTGCTTTCTCAAAGTATGGCTACACATCGGAAAAGATTACGTTGCCGTTCTCTGAGTTCGCCCGTATGTGCGGCCTGCGACCCACAGACATCAATGGCCGCGCCCGTAACCGCCTGAGTGAAGCGCTGTTCAATCTTTCTAGTGTGACGTTGTCCTTTCGTAGCCAGGACGGCAAGCGCAGCCTGGTGACCCACTTGGTGCAGCGTGCTCAGCTGGACATGGATACCAATATGGTAGAAATCGTGGGAGACCCCAGCCTCTGGGAATTATATCGCTACGATCATAAGGTTTTGCTGGGTCTCAAAGTCCTTTCAGCCCTTTCACGTAAAGAATCGGCCCAGTCCCTCTACGTCTATTTCGAAAGCATGCCAGCCGGGACATTGTACGTTTCAATGAAGCGGCTGCGCGAGCGACTTGCGATGGAGTCACAGGTTAAAGACCAGAATGCCACGATACGCCGGGCCATGAAGGATCTGAAGAACATTGGCTATCTGGACTACAATGAGGCCAAAAAAGGTCGCGAAATCATGTTCATCGTACACTCGCGCTCGCCGAGGCTGACGTTACCAATTGCGTAAAATTACGGTCACTTTCATAATTTGATTTAAAAGTGGTCGCATTCATAATGTTGATTGTTAAAGAGCGATTACTTTCATAAACCGAACCCATTCGGTCAGTGCAAATCGGGCTAATTGCATAGAAATACACCACATTTTATGAATGCAACGATACATCAGAGCCAGATGATATTATGAAAGTAACCGCCAGTTATGAACGCAGCGACTCATTTATGAAAGTGACCACCTTGTTCTTTATCTGGGTTCATGCCGCGGTTAGAGGCTAATGTGTCTTAGGTGCCGGTGGAGATATAATAGCGGTTATATTCATAATGAGATTGCGCCACGTGAAGTTTGGCTTGGTACACCCCTGTAACCTTGCCTTGTTCACGTAGCGCAAAAGTAATTTACTATCGAACGGGTGGGTTTCGTTACTATTAGCTGTAAACGTTAAAATATTTAGTTATCTGATTTTCAGCATGGCAACAGCATCAGCCCCTGCCATTGAAAATTGCACACGATGCCGTGCCGCCACATCAAGGGCAAAAACCTTCGTGTAGACCTCTGTCGAACTGACTGACTTGTGTCCCATCAGGCTCTGCAGCACCTTCAGCGGTATGCCGGCATACAGCATGTGCATGGCGTAGGAGTGGCGGAACGTATGCGGGGTTACCGGTACCGAAAACGTCACCCCGTCGGCAGCAGCCGCATCAACTGCTTCATTTATCCAGGTCCTGACCGTTCTGTCTGTGATTTCCCAGATCCGTGCCTTCTCGGTTCTGCCGGTGCGTTTATTACGGCGCTCCAGCGGAATTTTCAGGGTGGCCACCATCATCTGCAGCTGGCTGACGTAGTGGTGATCGGAAAGCGGAACGATACGATGAGGCTGGCTACCGACCGGAGCACGGCCGGCCGTTCTGGCTGCCTTCTCGGCGCGCTGTTTGAGCGTGGTCAGTTGTACGAACGGGTAGGGCGGTGCCAGAGAAAAATCACTCCGGGTCAGGGCCAGTGCTTCGTTAATACGGGCGCCGGTGTTCCACAGGGTGGCCAGCAGCATCTTACGGTGAAGATCGGGCACGTAGTGGAGCAGGGCGCTCACTTCCGGCGCCAGCAGGTATTTCGGCAGTTCGTCCTGAACGAGCGCCATCTGGCGCAGTGCCAGCGCGGCCGGATAATCGATGGCCACCGGCAGCTGAGCAGAGGAAAAGGCCCCGATCTGGCCTGGCATTGCTGGCATCATGTTATGTCACCATGGTCAGGTAAATACTTCGCGAGCAGATACTCCAGTTCGGTGCCGATTGCGGGCACAGATCGGTATCCTGTTCAGCCGTGGTGGTGACAAACGTCCCCGTATCAAACTGAATCGAATTTTCCATTCCTGATGTTCCTGTGTTGCCGGAAAAAAGTGCCATGCTGCGCTACTGCCATACCGGATGCTTTGCACAGGTCATCACATCCCGGATAGACTGCGGTCCTGTCACCGGTGTGACCGCCCCGTTCTGCTGATCCACTTTCCAGGTGCGCACATAGCATTGTCTGCCGTCGGGAGTGAGCTGGCTGCGGACCTCGTAGAGCACGCCTTTTTCCGGTTTAAACCACGGCGTCATCACGGAGCAAATCTGATGATCTGTGGTGAAAATGGCCGGACGGAGCTGAATATAATGGCCTGCCGGCAGGGTGACCTCCATGTAATCCAGGGGCGCGTTATCTTCCGGCACGTCGGCCTTTTTGTAACCCCGGTCTGACGCCCTGGATGGGTTCCGTTCCGGATGGTCAGGATCGCGGAGGCTGCCCAGGAAAAAGGCCTGCTCGCAGCTGTCGACGCGATACACCGTCGTGCTGTCGGTAAATCCACGCACCCTGAGTTTTGCGGTGTTTTCACCTGCAGATGGCTCCTGATAAAGATGAGCCGGTTGCGGTTTCGGCAGACAGCCGCTTAGCAGTACGGCGACGACAACCATCCCGGTACGTTTAATCATAATCTTTTTCCTTACGTTAAATTATACTTCCAGCGAAATCCCCCACGCTGAATGACTCCCGCCGCACAGCTTACCGGTCTGACCGTTTTTCTTTACTGAGAAATCCCGCCTCCATACATCTATCTGGAGATATAGTCGGACACTAGTTCATGAGCTTCAATTTCCAGCGAGATTTGATCGGCGTTTACCACTTTCATCTCAGCTAAAGTGCCAGCCATCACCGAAGGGTTATAAATGATTTTGGGTGATGCATTCATATTCCAGGCAGAGGGATACGCTCCAAAATCTTTACGCGCTAATTCATCACCCCACTCATCCAGAATAAACAGCCGTACTTGCCTGTGGCCTAGTTTGATCTGGTAACACCACACCATCTTGTTGAGGTTGAGGTTGCTACTTGCCAGCATGTAAGACATTTCTCTGGAAGTCATTGTCAATTAATTCCCTTATTAATGGTCACTCAGGGTAATTATGACGCGCAGCATAATCAGCTAAGCACAACCCTGCGTCTGTCACCCGGATGATTTTCCCCTTCCGTCATCATTTTCAGGATGATAATAAGCAGCCATATAGCCACGCCGTTAAATTACCGGATGGCCGTTTAGGCGAGATCCGACTTTATGTCTTATGACAACTTTCCGGAAGTGTACCACGCCCACGGAATAACCATACCGCCCTTTTAGGGTGGTGAGCGGCCGGTCACGGGGCAGGGGAGGGACACAACATATAGCGTCAATGTCAGCTGAGAACACCGCTACATCTTGTGTTGCCGGGCCACTGCGCGCCGGAGGGGAGGACGCAGATCCGGAACTAGCTTTTTTCGGATCTCAGCAGAAAAAGAGAGAACTATGTATAGGTTTAACATATCCATATGCCCCACATCTGCATAGGCCTGACATACGCATATCCTCACCATCTGCATATGCCGCATCTATACATATGCTGAGCATCTGCCTATACTGAACATATGCACACACCCGGTGCAATCAACCTCATTCCGGATATGCATCACATATCCACACTTACCCGGGAGAGAATCATGAGAACCGTATCTATTTTTAAAAACGGCAACAACCGCGCCATCCGCCTTCCCCGCGATCTGGATTTTGAGGGGGTGAGCGAGCTGGAGATCGTCCGGGAAGGGGACAGCATCATCCTGCGTCCCGTCCGGCCGACCTGGGGGTCGTTCGCGCAGCTCGAAAAAGCCGATCCGGACTTTATGGCGGAGCGCGAGGACGTTGTCAGCGACGAAGGAAGATTTAACCTGTGAACAAGATCTATATGCTCGACACCAACATCTGCTCGTTCATCATGCGCGAGCAGCCTGAAGCGGTGCTGAAGCGCCTGGAGCAGGCGGTGCTGCGTGGCCACCGTATCGTGGTCTCGGCCATCACTTATTCTGAAATGCGCTTCGGTGCCACCGGCCCGAAGGCCTCGCCGCGCCACGTCCAGCTGGTCGACGCGTTCTGCGCCCGCCTCGATGCCATCCTGCCCTGGGACCGCGCTGCGGTGGACGCCACCACGGAGATTAAGGTGGCGCTGCGCCTCGCCGGAACGCCGATAGGCCCGAACGACACGGCGATCGCCGGGCATGCCATTGCGGCCGGCGCCGTACTGGTGACAAATAATGTGCGGGAGTTTGAGCGGGTGCCGGATCTGGTGCTGGAAGACTGGGTAAGATAACGTTGTAAAACAATGCGGTGCAGGTGAAAAATCCGGTCAGATACCGGACCAGGGTGCAGTCTCTCCTGTACAGGGCAATCACTCTCACCGGCCCCGTTCAGCTCTCTGTCTGCTTCAGGCGGAACTCGCCAAGGGTAAGGTCTGCAACGCGTTTAAAGAACTTTGAGAAATGTGTGGTTTCTTCAAATCCGAGCGTCTGTGCAATGGTCCCTACGGGTAAACCGGTATGCGCCAGCATTCGTTTTGCTTCAAGAACGATCCGGGCAGCTATAAACGCTTTTGCCGGCACTGTTGCAAAGTTAGCGATGAGGCAGCCTTTTGTCTTATTCAAAG